>CAVKTW010000139.1:0-9267 GCA_963659085.1 Candidatus Methanomethylophilaceae archaeon
CGCGGCGTTCCCACTCTGGGATATACTTGAATCCCCACTCGCTCTCAAACGAGGTTCTCGTTTGGGCGCACGCGCCGTCCTCGCACGCGGACACGCGGCGGCGGTAGTGGCCGTTCTCCAACGCATACTGCCGGACGAACTCCCACGAGCCCATGATCCGCTCCCGATCCTTCTCCGAGAACGATTCGCCCGCCTGACGACGCTGCGCGAACTCGTCGAGACGCGCCACTTGCGCCCGCACGCCGACGTCAATGAGATTCCACGGCGAGAGCGCGGCGAAGAGTGCCATCGCCGCGAACAGGAGATAGCCGACAAGCTCCGAGCGCGCGTGCCACACGAGGATGGCCACGCCCCAGAGAACCGTGAAGGCGACGAAGAGGCAACTGAGGTAGCGCGAGGGCGTGAGACCGTAGTCGGCGAGGCGAATCCAGAGCGCACAGAGCTGCAGCCCCGACAGCGGCAGAATGAGGAGCACCCCGAAGCGGCGGAAGAGGCGGACGAACGCGCCGCCCTCGATGCCGCCGAGAAGCAGGTGGATGAGCATCCAGCCGACGCACGCCACCGTCACAAGGCCATTGACCCGGCCGTCCGGCAGTTGCCAGGCGACGACGCATTTCGCGAGATACGCCCACAGCACGCCGAGGAGGATGAGGAAGATCGGAAAGATGACATAGACAAGCAGGACGCGGAACGCCTTGGGGAAGGAGAACGGTTCGCGGCGCGTCGCGTAGCCGAGGAGGAACTCCGTGCCGACGGCCGCGAACGCCGCCCCCCAGACCGTCGTGTAGACGCGGGCGGAGACCTCGACGGGGAAGAGCAGGTCGACCGTGGCCAGCACGACCGAGAAGCCGGCGCCGACGCAGAAGGCGGCCGCGAAGGCGACGGCCGCCGCGCAGAAGAGCGTCGCGAACAGATCCCTCTCGCGCTGGGTCCACCGAAGGGCGACGGGCACGAGCGCGGCGAACGCGACAAGCGTTCCGTAATAGGAGCAGTAGAAGCGATCCTCGAAGAACCGCCCGTTCAGGAAGACGGCGAAGAGGACGGCGAAGACGACCAAGAGGCCGCCCTGCGCGAGGAGACGCAGGCCTTTCCGCGCAACCCACCGCTCGCAGAGAAGCGTGACCACGGCCGAGAGGACGATCGCGAGGGCCGAGGCGTAGAGACCCATCAGCGGCGTGTTGCTGGATGTCCAGTCGAAGCGATACTCCGACGTGTCCCACAGGGCCCGCGCGACAAAGCCCGCGTTGACGAAGGCGAGCAGGCTGGCCGCCGGGAAGCGTTTGACCGTTTCGACGAGAACAGACAGTTTTTTCATGACTCTCCTTTTTTGTTGTTGGTTTTGTTGTTGGGAACGAGGGGCAACCAAAATCCGAAACACGTCTTCACGCCGGGCGTGGACGAGACGAAGACATCGCCCCCGTGGAGCTGGACGATGTGCTTGACGATGGCCAGCCCCAGCCCCGTGCCGCCGAGCGTGCGGCTGCGCGACTTGCTCACGCGGTAGAACCGCTCGAAGAGGTGGGGGATGTGCTCCTTGCCGATGCCGATGCCGAAATCGCACACGCTCACGAACGCCTTGCCGGCGCGCGCGCGGACGGCGACCTCCACGCGGTCGGAGCCCGAGTAGCGCAGGGCGTTGGCGATCAAGTTCTGAAGCGCCTCCTCCAACCGCATCGCGTCCCCCCGGACGCAGGCCGCGTCGTTCTCGGCGAGGACGAGCTCGACGTGGATGGCGTGCGCCTTCGCGCGCTCGTGGGCGACGCAGGCCGCGACGAGGTCGGAAAGCGAGAGAAGCTCGAACGCGCGTTTCGCCCCCGTCGCCTCGCGCTCCATCTGCGAGAGCGAGAGGATGTCGCCGACGAGGCCGTTCAGCCGCCCGCACTCGTGGGTGAGGATCGAGAAGAGATCCTTCTCCTCCTCGGCCGAGAGGCGCGTCGGGCCCGCGAGCATCTCGACCGCCCCGAGGATCGACGTGAGCGGGCTTTTGAGCTCGTGCGAGACGTTCGAGGTGAACTCGCGGCGGAACTGTTCGGTGGCGGAGGCGATCTCCAGCCGCCGCGACTGCTCCTCGATGCGCCGCGAGAGCCGCCGCATGACGAGGAAGACGAGCCACACGACGCCCGCGCCGAGGACGCCCGCGAGCACGAGGCCGCCCCACGCGAGACGCTCGGATTTGAGGACGCCCGTGTAGGGGAACGCCAAACGCACGACGCGGTCGCCCACCTTGCGCGCGCAGTAGAGGAAGTCGCGGTCGAGCGTCTGCGAATGGCGCAGACTCGTCCCCGTCCCGCGCGCGAAGGCCTGCACGACCTCCTCGCGCGTCGCGTGGCTCTCGCGGACGTCGTCGGTGTCGTAGGCGACCGACCCGTCCGCGTCGATGAGCGTCACGCGGGTGTCGGCCTCGACGAGTTCGGCGATGGCCGCGCCGAAACTGCGCGACACGATGAAAAAAAGCGTGGCGAAGAGGATGATGCACCCGCCCGCGAAGAGCGCGGCGAGGATGCTGACGCTGACCCGCCTACCCATCGAGACGGTATCCCACGCCCCGGATGGTCTCGATGCGCTCCGCCCACGCGCCGAGCTTGCGCCTGAGGCCGACGAGCTGGACGTCGATGGTGCGCTCCGTGACGATCTTCTCGCCGCCGGAGATCTCGTCGATGAGGTGGCTGCGGCTGAAGACGCGCCCCGGATGGCGCAGCAGCGTCTCCAAAATGCGATACTCCGTCAACGTGAGTTTCACCTCCTCGCCGTCGAGGGCGACGCGGTGCGTCTCGTCGTCGAGGGTCAGCCCGTCGAGCGCGAGACGCTCCGCCGCCGCGCCCGCCTCCTTGCGCAGAACCGCCCGCATGCGCGCCAAGAGGACGTCCTTGGAAAACGGCTTCGTCACGTAGTCGTCCGCGCCCGCGTCGAGTCCGGCGACGATGTCGCGCTCCTCGCTCTTCGCCGTCAGGATGATGACGGCCGTCGCGGATGTCTCCGGGTTGGCGCGCAGGGCCTTCAGAACGCCCAGCCCGTCGAGTTCGGGGAGCATCAAGTCGAGAAGGACGAGGTGCGGGCGGAAGCGGAACGCCTTTTCAAGGGCGGCCGGGCCCGTCGCCGCCTCCTCGATCTCCTCGTAGCCCGCGCTCTTGAGCGCGATGACGAGAACGCGGCGGATCGAGGAGTCGTCTTCGACGACGAGGATCTTCTCGCGCTTCATGCGTCCCTCACTTGCCGATGTTGAGAACCTTGAAGCCGAGCGCGCGCAACGCGCCCGCGTCCAGGCAGTTGCGGGTGTCGAAGACGAGCGCGGGCTTGCGCATGGAGGCGTAGAGGCGGGCCCAGTCGAGCGCGGGATACGCCTTCCAGTCGGTCATGAGCAGGATCGCGTCGGCGTTCTCCGCCGCGACATAGGGGTCTTCCTCGTAGACGACCTCCGGGTGGTCGGCGAGATCCCGCCGCGCGTTCGCCAGCGCCTTGGGGTCGGTGACGACGAGGTTGGCGTGTTCCTCCAAGAGAAGTTTCGCGACAGTCCCGGCCGGGGTCTCGCGCGTGTCGCCGGTGTCGGCCTTGAACGCGAAGCCGAAGAGCGCGACGCGCTTGTTCGCGAGCGTGTTGAACATCTCCCGGAAGAGGCGCGAGACGATGCGCTCCTGCTGGTGGTCGTTCATGCGGATGACGCCCGTCCAGTATTCGGCGGCGGTGTGGAGCCCGGCGGACTCGCAGAGGTAGACGAGGTTGAGGACGTCCTTCTTGAAGCAGCTCCCGCCGAAACCGGGGCCCGCCTTGAGGAACTTCGGCCCGATGCGGGAATCCGCGCCGATGACGCGCGCGACCTCGTCGACGTCCGCCCCCGTCGCCTCGCACAGCCCCGCGAGCGCGTTGATCGACGAGACGCGCTGGGCGAGGAAGGCGTTGGCCGCGAGTTTCGTCAATTCCGCGCTCCAGACGTTCGTCGTCAAAATCCGCTCACGCGGCACCCACGCGCCGTCGCCGCCCCGGTAGATCGCCACGAGTTCCGCGACGGCCGCCTCGCCGCCGGGCGTGGAGGCCCCGCCGATGAGGACGCGGTCGGGGGCGAGGAGATCCTTGATCGCCGTCCCCTCCGCGAGGAACTCCGGGTTCGACAACACCTCGAAGCGCAGGTGCGCGTGCGTGTTGAGGATCGCCGACATCGCGGCGGCCGTGCGCACGGGCAGCGTCGACTTCTCGACGACGATCTTGTCGCTCGCGGCCCACGCGGCGATGTTGCGGGCGGTCGCCTCCCAGTATTGGAGGTCGCTCGCCCGCCCCGCGCCGCGCCCGAACATCTTCGTGGGCGTGTTGACGCCGACGAAGATGATGTCGTTCTCCCGGACGGCGCGTTCGATGTCCGTCGAGAAGAAGAGGTTCTTCCCGCGCACCTCGCGCACGACCTCCTCCAGCCCCGGCTCGTAGATGGGGAGGCGGAAATCGGGCGAGTTCCACGCGGCGATGCGTTGCTCGTTGATGTCCACGACGGTGACGCGGCGGTCGGGGTTCATCTTGGCGATGACCGCCATCGTGGGCCCGCCGATGTAGCCCGCGCCAATGCACACAATGTCCTTGTTCATGTCTTTCTCTCCTTCAGGAAATCCGTTTCGTCAGCGTCACGAGCGACTCGAAACGCGCCGTGCGCGGAAAGAGGTTGAACCAGCGCGCTGACTCGATCTCGTAGGCGCGGGAGAGTTCCCGCAAGTCGCGCACCAGCGTCGCCAAGTCGCACGAGACGTAGAGGATCTTGCCCGCCTCGCCCTTGCCCAGCCACGCGGCGACACCCTTCTCCAAGCCGCCGCGCGGCGGGTCGAGGATGACGCACGCGCGCGGGGAGAGCGCGATCTCGCGCGTCCGTTTCGAGACGGGGGCGGCGATGAACCGCGCGTGCCGCGCCCCCTGCCGCTCGGCGTTTCGTTTCGCCGCCTGGATCGCCCGCGCGTTGAGCTCGACGCCCGTGAGCGTCGCGCCCGCCGGGGCCTGCCGCCACGCGCACAGCCCGAAGACGCCGACGCCGCAGTAGAGGTCGACGAGGTCGGGAATCTCGGCTGCCGTCCGCGCGTAGTCGTCCACGACCGCGCGCGCGAGCGCGTCGCTCATCGTGGGGTTCACTTGGTAGAAGCCGTCCGCCGGCACCTCGAAGTCCAGCCCGAGCGTCGTCTCCTTGAGCGTCCAATCCGTCGGCGCGTCGCCGATCCACCACTTGACGCCCGACTTCCGCGTCCAGCGGATCGTCACGCTCTGCTGCCGCTCGAAGTCGCGGCGCAGGGACTTGGGCCCCGCGGTCAGCAGCTGCTGGACGCTGCGGCGGATGAGCGGCAGCTCGCGGTTGATCGCCTCGCACGCGAGCGGGTCGCGCAGAACCTCGA
Source organism: Candidatus Methanomethylophilaceae archaeon (assembly GCA_963659085.1). Taxonomy (GTDB): domain Bacteria; phylum Verrucomicrobiota; class Kiritimatiellia; order RFP12; family UBA1067; genus UBA1067. The sequence goes on from CAVKTW010000139.1 coordinate 5,361, forward strand.
CGATCTCGTGGCTCTCCTCGCGGCGGTAGCCCATTCGGAACGCCCCCCGCTCCAGCGCGAAGCGGTAGGTCACCTTGTTGCGGTAGTTCGCCGTCGGGAACGCCGCGCGGTCGAAGGGGTGGAACGCGCCGACCGACAGCCGCGCGCGCGCCAACGATTCGCGCAGCTGCGCCTCCTTGGCCGCGCACTCGCCCGCGTCGGACAGCGCGGCGTAGACCATCCCCGGCACGGCCTCGTCGGGCGGGTCGAGACGCTCCGGCGACGGCTCGACGACCTCGACGAGGCGCGCGCGGACGAAATGCCGCCGCTCCTCGACGATCTCCGCCTTGACCTGCTCGCCCGCCCACGCGCCGGCGACGAAGACGACGCGCCCGTCGCCGAGGCGGCCGAGGCCGTCGCCGCCGTAGACGGTCTTCGCGATGTAAACGGTCGAGGTCATGGCGCGGGAATGACGATGTTGTCGATGAGCCGCGTCTTGCCGCAGAAGGCGGCGAGCAGGACGGCCGAGCCGGGCGTGATTTTCGGGCGCGGCGCGAGCGTCTCCGCGTCCACGCATTCGACGTAATCGACTTTGAGCCCGCCTTTCTCGATCATCTTCGCGGCGGCGGCCGTCGTCTTGACCGCGCCCGCCGCGATGGCCGCGAGCGTCCGCGAGAGGACGAGGGCCTGTTCGCGCTCCGCGTCCGAGAGATACGTGTTGCGGCTCGACTTCGCCAGCCCCGAGGCTTCGCGCACGATTGGCGCGACGACGACGCGCACGTCGAAATTGAGGTCCCGCACCAGGCGGCGGATGACCTGCGCCTGCTGGTAGTCCTTCTGGCCGAAGACGGCGAGCGTCGGATGCGTCAAGTTGAAGAGTTTGGCGACGACGGTGCAGACGCCCCGGAAATGCCCCGGACGCCGCGCCCCGCACAACCCCGTGGCGAGCGACTCCTCGCTCACGTAGACGGAGTGGCCGGGCGCATACATCACCGCCGGCGTGGGCAGGAAAACGGCCGTCGCGCCCGCCGCGCGGCAGAGCCTCAAGTCGGCCTTCTCGTCACGCGGATACGTCTCGTAATCCTCGTTCGGCCCGAACTGGACGGGATTGACGAAGATCGAGACGACGATCTCGTCGGCCTTCAAGTCCTTCGCCTTCTTGATGAGCGACAGATGCCCCTCGTGGAGGAAACCCATCGTCGGCACGAGCGCGACGCTCGCGCCCTTGAGGCGGCGCGCGCGGCACCACGCCTGCAACTTTTGCGGATCTCTGAAAACTCTCATGAAACCTCTTTCAATGAACCTTGATCTTCCCCGACGACGTGCGCGGGAACGGCTCCTGTCGGACGCGCACCGACGTGATGCGCTTGTGGACGGGCAGGAGCAAATTGAGTTCGGCGACGGTCTTGCGCAGCGTCTCCTCGCTTGTCGTCGCGTAGATCTCGGCCTCGATCTCCCGCGACGCGCCCTCGCCGCGCACGACCGCCTCCAGGACGCCGGGGAGCGAGAGGAGTTTCTCCTCCAACTCCTCCGGGGCGACTTTCTTGCCGGACGAGAGGATGATCGTCCGCGAGGCGCGTCCCGTGATCCAGACGCGCCCGTCCGCGTCGATGCGCCCCAAGTCCCCCGTGTGGAAGAAGCCCTCCGCGTCGATGACGCGGGCCGTCTCCGCCTCGGCGCGGAAATAGCGGCGCATCACGCACGGGCCCTTGATGAGCAGCTCGCCCGCGTCGGAGACTTTCGTCTCGACGCCCGGCGCGCGCGACGCGGACCCCTGCGGCCCGAACGGCGCGTCGGGCGCGAACGGCGTGATGGAATAGGCGGCCGTCGTCTCCGTGAGGCCGTAGCCCGTGATCGCCTTGACGCCGAGCGCGAGCAGTTTCTCGTAGGTGCGGCGGGCGAGCGGCGCGCCGCCCACGAGGATCCAGTCGATGGGCTGGCCGATTGCCTCCTCCGCCGAGCGGCCGTGCTGGGCGATCTTGTTCGCGAGAAGGTCGGCGAGCGCCGGCACGAGGAAGGCGAAACGGGCGCGGAAACGCTCGAAGGCGTCATACATGCGGCGGAAGTCGGGGCAGACGCCGAGGGCGACGCCGCGCGAGAGCATCAGGTAGGTCGTCGTCAGGCCGAAGATGTGGTGGAGCGGCAGGAGCATCAGCGAGCGGTCGCCCGCGCCCATCGGCAGGCAGTCCCGCGCCCAGGCGCAGAACGTCTCGATGCCCGCGAGCGTCAGCTCCGCGCCGCGCGGCTTGGAGGTCGTCCCCGAGGTGAAGACGATCATGCTCGTGTGCGTCGCCTTGTCGAACGGCAGGGCGTCCTGCGCCCAGACGGAGGCGACGGGCGAGACGGCCGCGCGCAGTTTGAGGAGGAATCGCTCGGTCCTGATCGAGCCGAAGCCCGCGACGATGACGCCGGGGAGGCGTTTCGCGGCCTCCCGCGCCTTCGCCTCGTGGAGGGAGGAGTGGATGAGCGCCTTCGCGCCGACGAACCGCAGACGCTCGGCGATCTCCTCGGCCGTCAGGTTCACGTCGAGCGGCACGACGACCGCGCCGGAGAAGACGATGGCGACGTGGGCGACCGTCCACTCGTAGGAGTTCTCGCCGAGAAGCGCGATCCTCGCGCCCGGCGCGTGGAGGGTGATCAACCGCGAGACGAGCTCCACGTCGTCGGTGAACTGGCGCCAGGAGATCGGCAGCGACCAGTCGCCCGATGCGACGAGAAAGGCGCTCGCCTGCGGCTGGTGTTCGCGAAATGACTTGAAGGCCTCGAAAATCATAGTGAGATTATATCAAATTTCAGGCGTAGACGACTTTCGCGTAGGCCGAGCGCTGGACGCCGCGCGGATACGTGACGGCGGGAAGCCCGAAGAGCATGGCGCAGAACGGTGTCGTCCGGCGAAGCCCCGTCGTTTTCTCCAACAACTCCGGCACGGCCTTTTGGACCAGTTGGAGGAAGCCGCACCAGCAGGTGGCGAGGCCGTTCGCGTTGGCCAGCATCTCGAAGTAGGTGCAGGCCGCCGCGAGATCCTCCCGTGGTGTCGTCACGGCCTTGTTCGTCTCGTCGGAGGAGACGATCAGGAGTCCCGGCGCGTCGCGGAAGAAGATGTCGCCCTTGCCTTGCCGCAAGCGGATTGCCGGGACTGCGAGCCAGCGCGGCAACAACTTCGCGCCGTCGCGGTGTTCCTCCACGGCGTGGAGAAACCGCTGCCGAAAAGCGTTCATCGACGTCCGCGTCGGATAGCAGGTGAACGTGAGCGCGCGGGCGTTGCACCCGGTTGGCACGTTGCCGAGGACGCGGAGAATCCTGTCGAGCGTCGCCGGATCGACATCCTCGTTCCGGAAACGGCGGACGGAGCGGCGAACCTGCAGCCAGTTCTCGACCGCCTTCGCCGCCGGCAGGGGAAGGCCGGCCGTCTGGACGGAATCCTCGGCGCGGCAGCCGTCGAAGGTGATGGCCCCTTTCGGGCAGATGGCGAAGCAGTGCTGGCAGCGCATGCACTTCGCCTCGTCTTTGAGGACGGGAGTGCCGTCCTCGCCCATTTTCAACGCGCCAAACGCGCAATCGCGCGCGCACGCGCCGCACCGAACGCACGCCGACTTATCGAGTTCAAACAGCATCGTGAACCTCCTTGTGCGAACATTATACCATAATGAGGCGTCTCGCCACGAGAAGTGTGTCAAGTTCATCGCTCTTGTCGCTCCACGCCTGGCGTCTTCTACTTTTCCGTTGGCATTTACCTTCGGCGGTTTCATGTTTCCGTTCGCTCGACGCCGCTCTTGATTGCGTGCGCCGTCTATGGCGTCGGATGCCTCCTGGTTCGGACAGCCGCGAGAATGCGAGGCGCGGAACTTCCGGTTGGCGTGGACTGCCTCCTCTTGCCGGCGCTCCTGTATGCGACATGGCACGTGATGCCATCGAAGACCTTCCCCGT
>CAVKTW010000140.1:0-6791 GCA_963659085.1 Candidatus Methanomethylophilaceae archaeon
AGACGCTCCAACAGTGGCTTCGCGCCCTTGAGGCGGCACTCGCTTAACGCGCGCGGGGGTGCAATGCGTCGGGGCGACGTGAGGGACTTCAGGGACGGGAGCGACGCAAGGGTCAGGGATGGGCAGAGTCAACATTCACAAACGCGAGGGCGGCGGAGAAGCCGGCGCCGAACCCGGCGAGGAGCGCGCGTGGCTTGGAGCGCGAGAGCGCGAGCGTCAGGGGAATCGAGCAGGAGCCGGGGTTCTTGAGCGTCTCGTCGAGCGTGAGGAGCGCGTCGTCGAGTTTCAAGGATTTCGCCAGTTGCCGCACCATGTAGGGATTCGCCTGATGCGGCACGAAGGAGAAATCCCCCTCGGGCAGCGTCGTTCGGAACGAGCGGATGAAAGAGAGCACCTCCGTCGCCACGAACGCGAACACCTTCATCCCGTCCATGGCGATGGGGCCTTGCGCGGGGCAGACGAGCGACTCGTCCGCGCGCGAATAGAAGTCGAAGAAACTTTTTTCGCCATCCGTCGCCGACGACGAGACGACGCTCGCCGTCACCGCGTCCGAAAAAATCTTGTTCGTCGCGTGGTCGGCGGCATTGACGAGAGGCGTCTGCGCGTCGCCATCGACGAGGAGGACTTTCTTCTTCAAGTCCCGCGACAACGCGCCCGCCACGTAAAGCGCATACGGATAGGCGCTGCACGCCATCTGCAAATCGAACGCTGGCGTGGACGCGGGAAGACGCAGATGCGAAGCAAGGCGCACGGCCAGCGGCGGGAAGCGTTCGGGATTCGAGAATGTCGCGGCGACAACCGCCCCCACGCGCTTCTCCTTCATCTTTCCAACGGCCTCGCACGCAAGGTCGACAAGCGACCGCCGCCCGTCGCCCAAGGCGAACGCGATCTCCTCGACCCTCACGCTCGGCGTTTCGACCATCTCAAATCGCGATGTTGTCGAGGTCGGGGATTTTGCGGCGCATCCAGTCGCGGCAGACGTCGAAGATCTCCTCGCCCGTCTTGTCCGCGCCCTGCGCGAGGACGGTGGCGAGATAGTCGTCGAGATCCGCGCGCGTCAACTTGGAGAGGAGTTTCGCGACGACGGGAATGTAGGTCGCCGACATCGAGAGGACATCGACGCCGAACGCCACCCACAAGATCCCCACGATGGGGTCGGCCGCCGACTCGCCGCAGACGCTGACGGGCTTGTTGTGCTCCTTCGCCGTCTCGACGACGCGGCGCATCAACTCCAGGATGGCGGGGTTCGTCGGTTGGTAGAGGTAGGCGACGGCCTTGTTGCCGCGATCCGCCGCGAGCGTGTATTGGATGAGGTCGTTGGTCCCGATTGAGAAGAAGTCGACGTAAGGCACGAGCGCGGCGACGTTGATCGCCGCCGAGGGCACCTCGATCATCGCCCCCACGCGCATCGCGCGGTCGTAGGCGACGCCCTCCGCGTCGAGATCGCGCCGCACCTCGCTCAAGATCGCCGCGCACGAGCGCAGCTCCTCCACGCAGGAGATCATCGGGTAGAGGAGGTTGATCCGCCCGTGCGCCGACGCGCGGAGAATCGCCCGCAGCTGCGACTTGAAGACGGCCGGGTTGGAGAGGAGGTAGCGGATGGAGCGGTTCCCCAAAAACGGGTTCGCCTCGCTCTGGCGCGTGTTCGCGAGCTGCGAGATGCCGCGCACGAGTTTGTCGCCGCCGATGTCGAGGACGCGGATCGTGACGCTCCCCTTCTCGGAGAGCGTCGCGGCGAATTCGGCGACCTCGCGGTAGGCCTCGAACTGCTCCTCCTCGGACGGCTCGCCCTGCTCGTTGAGCCAGAGGTATTCGCTGCGGTAAAGACCGACGCCGTGCGCCCCCAGCTCGCGGACGCCCTCGAAGGGCGCGCCCGGGTGGAGGTTCGCGTAGAGGAGAACCTCGCCGCCGTCTTTCAGGTGCCCCGCCGCGCGGGGGTTCGTCGCCTCCTCGGAAATCTCCTTCTGCCGCTCGACGAGGTCGCGGAACTCGCGGAGCGTCGCCGCGTCCGGGGAGAGCGTGACGCACCCCTCCGCGCCGTCGAGGAGGATGGTCTCGCCCGGCTCGACGAGCGAGGTGACGTGGCCAAGCCCGGAGACGGCGGGAATGCCCATCGAGCGGGCCAAAAGCGCGACATGGCTCGTCGTCGAGCCGCCGTTCGTCGCGAACCCCAAGATAAGCGCGCGCGGCAGCTGCACCGTCTCCGAGGGCGTCAGATCGTCGGCGACGATGACAGACGGCGTCGTCAGCCCCGCGACGGGATTGGCCGCCGACCCCATCAGGAGCCGGAGGAGCCGCCGCTCGATGTCGTCGAGGTCGCGGACGCGCTCGCGCAGGTAGGCGTCGTTCATCTTCGCGAAGAGCGCGCGCCCCTGGTCGGTCGTGCGGCGAACCGCCGCCTCGGCGTTGAGCCGCTCCGTGCGGATCTTCCCCTCCACCGACTGCGCGAAGAGCGGGTCGTCCAAGATCATCAAGTGGCACTCGAAAACCTTGGCGTCGGCGCGGCCGCCGCGCTTGTTGAGCGTCTCGACGAGATCGCCGAGGTCGCGCCGGGCCACGTCGACCGCCGCGCGAAACCGCGCGACCTCCCCCGCCTCGCGGCCGGATTCCAGCGTGTATTCGGGAATGGGGATGTCCCCGTCGCCCCGATACACGAAGACGGGTCCGAACGCGAAGCCGCGGGCCGTCGACAGCCCGCGCAGCGTGCGCATGGGGCGCTTACTGCTCATCCGGGATGTCGAACTTGCGCTTGACGAGGCTTTCGAGCTCGTCGAGGGCCTCGGCGGCCTGGGGCCCCGTCGCGCGCACCTTGAGCACCGTGCCGGAGACGGCCTCCAGCGTCATCAGGGCCATGATGGACTTGCCCGAGACGACGTTGCCGTCCTTCTCGACGTCGATCTCGCAGTCGTAGCGGCTGGCGCACTTGGCGAAGAGCCCCGCCGGTCGGACGTGCATGCCGTATTTGTTCACGAGTTTCATCTCGCGGACGAAAGTTTCAGCCATTGTTAGCCTCCTCCCATGGAATGGATGTGTTCGATCTGGTCCGCACGCGAATGCAGACGCTTGGAAAGCGCGTCGACGGGGTCGGCCCCCGAGAGAAGGAGTTTTTGCTGCATGGCGGCCGTCTCGACGAGGTTGACGAGGTCGCGCCCCTCCGAGACGGGAATGATGACGTTGGGGACGTCCACCCCCAGGATCTTCTTCATCCGCCGCGTCTGGCCGATGCGGTCGATCTCGCCGCGCACGTCCTGGAGGCGCTTGAACGAGATGATCAACTGAAGCCGCTTCTCGCCGCGCAGGGCGGTCACGCCGAAGAGGCTGGGGATGTGCATGATGCCGATGCCCCGGATCTCCATGTAGCCCTCCGTCGATTCCGACGCGGACCCGTAGAGGAGGTTGTTGCCGACATCCTTGCGGATGCACGTGAGGTCGTCGGCGATGAGGGCGGAGCCGCGCTTGATGAGCCCCAGGGCCGTCTCCGACTTGCCGAGGCCGGGGTCTCCCTCGAAGAGGATGCCCAGCCCGCAGACCTCGATCATCGTGCCGTAGATCGTCGTCGAGGGCGCGGCCAGCCGCTCCAGGACGAACGCGCTCAAGTTCGCGAAGACGCGCGTCTTGAGCGGGGAGGTCATCACGATGAGGCGGTGCTCCTGCGCGAGGGCGAGAAGCTCCGGCGAGGGCTTCTGCCCGTTTGTGAAAATGAAGAAATAGGCCTTCCTCTCGACGAGCGCGACGAGGCGCGCGCGCCGGACGTCGGGCGAAAGGCTTTTCAAGTAGGCCATCTCGCCGCGGCCAATGAGCTGCAAGCGCCCCGCCGCGAAGTGGCCGTAGAACCCGGTCAAGGCGAGGCCGGGCCGGTTGACGATCGGCTCCTTGACCGGTTGCGACAGAAAGCCGAAGCCCGTGACGATGGAGAGGGAAAGCGACTCCTTGCCGGCTTCGTAGAAGTCGGCGACGGAGAACGTCTTCCCCTTCTCGCACGCCTTGTCGGGCAACGTCCGCATGGCGGTCAGTTCTTCTCCGACGAGGCCCGCTGCGCGCGCACCGTCCCCTTGCGCGCCTTCACGCGCATGCGCAGGAGCTGCCGCTCGGCCCGCGCCGCCGCGCCGTCGATGACGCTCTTCGCCGAGGTCGAGAACTCCTTGGCCCCGACGGCCACCTCGCCGAGGCGGTTCGCGACGACTTCCGCCATATACATGTGCTTCTTCACGTCGATGTCGATGACAATCTGCGCCTTCGTCACCTTCGGAAATTTCGCGGACAGTTGCTCCATGCGCTTCTGCGCGTAGTCCTTGAGGGCTTCGATGCGCACGTCGCTGTGTCTCATGGTCACTTCAATACTCATGGGGTTTCCTCCTTTTTGTTTGACATCCTGAAATCTTACATCCTGAAATTCTCGCCGAGATACTTCTCGCGCACCTCGCCGTCGTTGACGAGCTCCTCGCTCGTCCCCTCCTTGAGGAGGCGGCCGTTGTAGACGAGGTAGGCGCGGTTGACGACGGACAGCGTCTCGCGGACGTTGTGGTCGGTGATGATGATGCCCAGCCCCCGCGCGGCGAGCGATCGGACGATCTCCTGAATCTCGTTGACGCTCAACGGGTCGACGCCCGCGAACGGCTCGTCGAGCATCAGGATCGCGGGGTTGCGCACGAGCGCGCGCGCGATCTCCAGCTTGCGCCGCTCGCCGCCCGAGAGCGTGTAGGCCCGCTGGCGGGCGACCTTCATGAGGTCGAAGGGCGCGAGAAGCTCCTCCGCCCGCGCCGCGCGTTCCTTCTTCGAGAGCGGCAGCGTCTCCAGGATCGCCATCACGTTCTCCCAGACGGTGAGCTTGCGGAAGACGGACGGCTCCTGCGCGAGGTAGCCCAGCCCCTTGCGCGCGCGCAGGTAGACGGGCAGGCGCGTCACGTCCTCGCCCCGGAAGACGACGCGCCCCTCCTCCGGCCTCACGAGGCCGACGATCATGTAGAACGTCGTCGTCTTGCCCGCGCCGTTGGGGCCCAGGATCCCGACGATCTCCCCGCACGAGCAGCGGACGTCCATGCCGCTGACGACGGTGCGGTCGCCATAGACCTTCACAAGCCCGTGCGCCTCCAAGTCGGCCGTCTCCGACGCGCGCTCGCGCGCCATCGCGCGCATCGCCTCCATCACCAAGTCGCTCATAAACCCCGCACGCTCCCTTCCGCCTTCTCCACCAAAAGCTCCGCGTCGACGATCTCGACTTGCTCGGACTTGAGGTGGAACGTGATCGTCCGCCCCGCCACCTCGTTGCGCGAGCCGTCCCGAAGACGCGCCAGGGGCCGCCCGTCGCCGCCGCCCGACATCTCCAAACGCCCCGCCGCCCGCAGGAAGACCGCCTCGTCGCACGCGCCCGTGCGGACGCCGTTCGTCACGGCGACGCGCCCGGCGGCCACAAGGCGCGTCACGTCGTTCGTCCCCGAAAGGAACGCCCAGACACGCGCGGCGCACAAGGTGCAGTTCGTGCCGTAGTCGACGCGCACGTCGCCCTCGAAGGAGACGACGCCCTCCTTCAGATCCACGTCGCACCGGCGCGACGCGACAGACAGGCTCTCGCCCCCGGAAACGTCCGAGGAGCCCGCGAGACCCGCGAGCGAGAAGGCGGCGAAAAGCAGCGAGGCGGCGAGTGTCACGGCGCGACCTCCTTCCCCACGCTCGCGGCGTGAAGCGACGACGACTTGAAGGAGAGGATGTAGTCGTCGTCCGTCGAGAAGAAGACGTCCTCGCCCGAGAAGACGTTGCCGCCCGACGACACCTTGGCCGCGCCCTGCGCCCAGCCGCGACGCGAGGCGCGGACGAAGACGAGCTCCGCCGCCTCCACGCGCCGCGTCTCGACGCCCTTCTCGTCGAACTGGCGGATCACGACGCCCTGCGCCCACACGAGGTCGTCCTCCATGAAGAACTGCGCCTTCTCGGCCGCGATGGAGAGTTTGACGGAGCCGTCCTCGTGCGTCTCCAACGGGACGCTGACCTCCTGCGCGACCTCGGAGACACGGGGGCGGACGCTCTCGAACGTCTGGCGCATCTCCTCCGCCGCCGCCGTGAACGTATCGCGACGCGCCCGATACGACTCGGCGTCGAACGCCCACGCCACGTGGGCGAGGAAGAGGGAGAGGACGAGGAGTTTCACTTACGCGACGACCTTCCTGATTTTGAGGAGCGTCGAGACGACGCGCTCGACGTCGGAGAAGCGGATGGCGTTCGCCGCGTCGCTCTTGGCGACGGCGGGGTTTCGGTGCGTCTCCATGAAGACGCCGTCGACCGCGCCCGTCGCGACGGCGGCGCGGGCGATGAGGGGCGCGAACTTCCCGTCGCCGCCGGAGCCCGTGCCCAGCCCGCCGGGGCGCTGGACGGCGTGCGTCGCGTCCATGACGACGGGGTAGCCGAGCTCGCGCATGATCGCGAGGGAGCGCATGTCCACGACGAGGTTGCGGTAGCCGAAGGAGCTGCCGCGCTCGCAGAGGATGATGCGCCGGTTGCCCGTCGACTCGATCTTGCGCACGACCTGCGCCATGTCCTCGGGCGCCATGAACTGCCCCTTCTTGACGTTGACGACGGCGCCCGTCTCGCCGGCGGCGACGACGAGATCCGTCTGCCGCGCGAGGAACGCGGGAATCTGGAGGATGTCGCAAACCTCGGCGGCGACCTTCGCCTGCCACGGCTCGTGGATGTCCGTCAAGACGGGGACGTCGAGCGTCGAGCGGATTTCGGAGAGGATCTCCAGGCCCTTGTCGATCCCCGGGCCCCGGAACGAGCCGACGCTCGTCCTGTTCGCC
>CAVKTW010000141.1:0-3521 GCA_963659085.1 Candidatus Methanomethylophilaceae archaeon
AAGGTGTGAATAGAAAAGGACGTCGGTCAGTCGTCGCTCTTACCAAGCGGCGAGACCTCAAGAGTCGCCGCGGTGCTTGAACTTCGCCCCTCCGCCCTGGAGACCAATAAAATTGTCATCGCACAAGCGGGGTGCGTGTGGTATAATAAGAGACACAACCAAAACATCACGGAGGAAATTTTATGGCAATGAATCGTCGCGAGTTCCTGAAGGGGACGGCTTGGATGGGAACGGCCGCGCTGGCGGCAGGCTGTCAGTTGAACCGTCTGGGGCTCGGCGAAGGGGGCGTGATGCAGAATTACGTCTACACCCCCCTGAAGGGCAAGAAGATTCGCGTCGGCTTCATCGGTGTCGGCTCGCGCGGTTCGGGCGCCGTCCACCGCGTCGCCCAGATTCCCGGCTGCGAGGTCGTCGCGCTCTGCGACGTCAACGACAACGCGCTCAAATCGAACTTGAAGTGGCTCAAAGACCACAAGCATCCCGCCCAGACGAAGACTTACCTGGGGCCCGAGGCCTACAAGGATCTCTGCGACTTCGGCGACTGCGACGTCGTCTACTGCGCGACGCCGTGGGCCCTTCACGCGCCCGTCGCGCTCCGCGCGCTCAACGGCGGCAAGATCGCCTTGGTCGAGGTCACGAGCGCGCTCACGACGGACGAGTGCTGGTCGCTCGTCGAGGCCTCCGAGAAGTGGCGCCTCCCCTGCATGCAGCTTGAGAACTGCGTCTACGGCGAGATCGAGCTGTTGGATCTCAACCTCGCGCGGATGGGGATGTTCGGCGAGATCAACCACGCCGAGGGCGCCTACATCCACGACCTTCGCGAGATCATCCCCTCCGTCCCCGGCACGATCCGCAACTCGGAATACGCCTGGCGCTACGACGAGAACATGAAGCACAAGGGCAACCGCTACCCGACGCACGGGCTCGTCCCGCTCTGCCAGACGCTCGGCATCAACCGCGGCGACCGCCTCGACTTCCTCGTCTCGCTTGAGAACGGCCCGCACAACACGAACTACGAGCGTTTCAAACGGGAATACCTGACGAACGCCGACAAGCGCAAGTTCGACCCGCCGGCCGAGATGGGCGACATGAACACGACGCTCATCAAGACCGTCAAGGGCAAGTCGATCATGGTCCAGCACGACGTCAGCTCGCCGCGCCCCTACTCGCGCATCAACCTCATCTCCGGCACGAAGGGCATCGTCCGCGACTACCCGTTCCAGTGCACGTTCGAGGAGTCCTGCTTCGACGGCAAGGGCCACGGCTGGTACAGCGAGGCGAAGGCCGAGGAGATCCGCACGAAGTTCATGCACCCGCTTTGGCGCGACGTCTCCGAGATGGCGCAGAAGGTCGGCGGCCACGGCGGCATGGACTTCATCATGGATCTGCGCTGGGCGTGGTGCCTGCAGAACGGCGAGCCGCTCGACATGGACGTCTACGACCTCGCGGCGACGAGCTGCATCTGCGAACTCACGGAAACGTCCGTCCGCAACGGCTCGAAGCCCGTCTCGATCCCCGACTTCACGCGCGGCAACTGGCGCAACGTCGAGCCGTGGGGCGTCGTCAACGTCGACCTGAAGAAGATGGGGCTTGATTCCGTCAAGAAGGACTCTTCGGCGCTCAATGTCTAAGCTCCTCTGGCAGGTCTTCAAATACGGTCTCATCGGCATCCTCGCGACGGTCATCAACCTGGCCGTCGCCGAGGTTTGCGCCGCGCGCGTCTGGCCGTGCCTCACGCCGGATGACTTGTTCGTCAAGTGGGGCGTCTTCAGCCTCTCGGACGCGACGTTCGTCGTCTCCGACGCGGTTCGCGCCATCCGCGCCGTCTACTGCAACATCGCGGGCTTCTTCGTCGCGAACTTGATCTGCTGGTTCCTGAACAGGCTCTACGTCTTCACGCCGGGGCGGCACCGCTGGTTCGTCGAATACGCGCTCTTCCTCGCGGGGAGCGGCTTCGCGATCCTCTGCGGGTCGGCGGTGATTTGGGCTCTCGTCAGGTTCTGCGGGATGCAGACGACCTACTCGTTCGTCATCAACGTCTTCGTCTCCGTCGCGGTCAACTTCGTCGTCCGAAAGTTTTTCGTGTTTAAGGGGTAGAAGGGTGGAAAAGTGGAAGGGTGGAAAAGGGGAAAGGTGGAAAAGGGGAAAAGTGGAAAAGTGGAAGAGTGCGAGGAGTGGAAAAGTGAGGGTGGCGGTTCTTTTTGCCCTGGCCATTGTTGCGGCAAACGCCTTCGCTGACGACGGGCCTGATTCGCTCCGCGCCGTCCAGATCGTCGCCGAGCGGACGGCGAGCGAGGTCGCGGAGAAGAAGGTCGCCGAAATCGCGGAGCAGGCGGCGAAGACAGCTGTCGAGAAGGCGGTGAAGGCGGCCGTCGAGAAGGCGGCCACGGAGGCCGCCGAGGCCGCGACGACGGCGAAAGGCGTTCAGGAGGAGCGCAAGGAGACGCTACGGCAGATCGACTCGCGCGTTTTCCGCCTCACCCACGCCTCCGCGTTGGAGGTCGCCGAGAACCTCAACGCGATGTGGAGCGGCGAGTTCGGAGCAACGTGGAAACTGACGAAGATCGCCGTGCCGTTTCCGGAGTCGAACTCCGTTCTCATCACCGCGCCGAGGATGATCCTCGACGCGTGCGAGAAGGCGATTGACGCCCTCGACGTCGAGGCGCGGCAGGTCTACATCGAGGCGCGGTTCGTCGAGCTCGGCAACACCGCCTCGCACAAGGTCGGCATCGACTGGTCGATGCTCGACGGGATGACGGGGGTCGTCACCTTCGGAGGCGGCATCCAGTCGACGAAGATCGGCGACGGCGTGACGCAATACAAGAAGAGTTTGGCGGACAAGTCCGAGGCCATCGAGTATGGCGTCTCCGGGCGGACGGAGACGGTGGACTCAAACGGCGTCCGCACACGCTCCGGCGGCTCCGACGGCTCCGTCACCTACTTCAACGGGACGCTCAACTTCTCGCAGATGGCCCTCACGCTCCGCGCCCTCGACGCGACGCAGGACTCCAAGACGTTCTCCAACCCGAAGATCATCGTCTCCTCGGGCAAGAAGGCCGTCGTCGACATGACGACGAAGTATCCGAACGTCAAGGTCTCGGCGAAGCGCACGGACGCGAGCGGCTCGACGTCGCTCGACATCGCCTCAAGCATGGAGGCGATTCCCGGCGAGGACAAGTTCATGTTCGCGAAGGAGGCGTTCTTCTCGTGGGGCATCTCGCTGGAGGTGACGCCGCGCATCTCGACGAACGGCATCATCAACGTCTCCATCGTGCCGACGATCTCCTCGCTGTCGAGCTGGGTGGAGACGGGGACGACCGGCGAGAGCGACTCCGACGGGACGATCTCGGCGAAGTATCCGATCATCAACGTCCAACGCCTCGTGAGCGAGTTCAACCTCGAAAGCGGCACGACGGCCGTCATCGGAGGCCTGTCCGTCACCGAGGAGGAGCAGGTCGACAACGGCATCCCGCTCCTGCGCGACATTCCGTGGATTGGCCCTTACCTCTTCGGGTCGATGG
>CAVKTW010000142.1:0-5924 GCA_963659085.1 Candidatus Methanomethylophilaceae archaeon
ATGTGGTATAATGGGGGGGATATATGAAAACGGTCGCAGTCCTCATGGGTGGAACGTCGAGCGAGCGAGAGGTGTCGCTCGTCTCGGGCACCCATGTCGCGGAAGCCCTCGAAAGCCTCGGTCGCTACCGCGTCCTTCCCATCGACATCACGGCGGAGAGCCTCGACACCGTGCCCGCCCAAGTCGACGTCGTCTACCTCGCCCTCCACGGCGGCTGGGGCGAGAACGGCGGCGTTCAGAAGCTTTTGAACGAGCGGCGCCTGCCCTACACCGGCCCTGGCGCGAACGCCTCGCGCCTCGCCATGGACAAGATCCTGACGAAGGAGGCCCTCGACGCGGCGGGCGTCCCGACCGCGCCCTGGGCCCGCGTGACACGCGCGTGCGCCGCGCCGCCCCGGAAACTCCCCGTCGTCGTCAAGGCCCCCTGCGACGGCAGCTCCTTCGGTGTCGTCAAAGTCTCGACGCCCGAGGCGTGGGCGGCCGCGCTTGAAACGGCCTTTCGCGAGGCGGGCCCCGCGTGTTCCGACGTTTTGGTCGAGGACTTCATTCCGGGGCGCGAGTTCACCGTCGCCCTCCTCGACGGGGAGGCGTGGCCCGTGTTGGAGATCGTCACGCCGAACGGCTGGTATGGCTACGAGGAGAAATACGTCTCCGCGCAAACGCGCTACGAGTTTCTGCGGGACGACCCCGCGCTCGCCGAACGATTGAAGACGTTGGCGCGTCAAGCCTACGACGCCCTCGGGTGCAGAAGCGTCACGCGCGTCGACTTCCGCGTCTCCGAGTCGGGCGAGCCGTTCGTCTTGGAACTCAACACGTCCCCCGGCTTCACGCCGCACTCGCTCGTCCCCAAGGCGGGCATGGAAACGGGGCTTTCCTTCGCGGGCGTCTGCGAACGCATCCTCTCAACGGCACGGATCGACGAACCATGAAGGGCAACCGCATCCACGCCCCCAAGCGGCGGCTTTTCGTCCCCCTCGCCGTCACCGTCCTCACCCTCGCCGCGCTGGGCGGCGTCCTCGTCTTCTTCGGCAAGATGCGCGCGATCCTCCTCGAACAGGCGGTTGTCCGGCAGGCGGACGAGCAAGTCTTCATCGAGCCGGGGAAGATGGTCGGCAAGAGCGTCATCGCCCACTGCCTGGGCCTCACGAACGGCGCGAACCTCGCCACCATCGATTTCGGCGAGCGGCGCGAGGAGCTCCTCCGGCGCGTCCCGAACCTGCGCGATGTGCGCATCCGCCGCCAGCTGCCGGACAAGGTCTTCGTGACGGTCGAGGAGCGCAAGCCCATCGCGCGGCTCAACATCAAGGGGCGCCGCGCCGACTCCGGCCGCGTCGCGGACGCGCAGGGCGTCGTCTTCGAGTATGTGCGCGGGACGCGCCTCCTGCCCGTCATCCGCGAGAAGACGCCCCCCGGAACGGCGAAGGGGCAGAAGCTCACGGGTCGCGCCCTCGCCGCGCTGCGCCTCGTCGAGGCGTGCCGCGAGAACGCGCTTCAGGAGGTCGCCCCCCTCGACATCGACATCTCGCACGCGGACTGGCTCCTCGCGACGCTCAACACGGGGCGGAACTACGTCCAGCTCAAGATCGCCTGGGAGGGCATGGACGAGGACGAGACACCCGCCTCGCGCGCGAGCCTCATCCGCCAGCTGACGCACGTCCGCGACGCGATGCGCTCCGAGGTCGGCGCGAACGCCGTCATCTGGAACGCGACCGACTTCTCCCACCCCGGGCGCATCTACGCCGACACGAAAGGAAACCTCTGATGAGCGCGCTCTACGCCGCCCTCGAACTGGGCACCACCCGCACGACGCTCGCCCTGGCCGAGGCCGCGCCCGGCGACACGCCCCATTTGCTCGCCCACGCGGAAATCGCCTCGTCCAACATCCGCAAGAGCCAGATCCTCTCGCTCCGGGACGCGACGCAGTCCATCCGCTCCGTCATCCGCAAGATCGAGAAGGAACAGGACGCGCAAGGCGCGAAGATCGAGATCGGCAACGCCTACCTCGTCGTCTCCGGGCAGCACATCCAGGCGACGCCCGCCCAAGGCCAAGCCCTCGTCGAGGGTCGGTGCGTCAGCGAGTCGACAATCGAGGAGGCCGAACGCGCCGCCCGGCAGATTCCCCTCCACAAGGATCGCGAGCTCTTGGACATCGTGAACCAGGACTTCATCCTCGACGACCGGGGCGGGCTCACCAACCCGCGCGGCATGGCGGGGCGCGTCCTCAAGTTCAACACCTTGCAGATCCACGCCGACGCCAACCGCATCCAGGACGCGAGGAGCGCGGCGAGCGACGCCCACCTGGAGATCAAGGAGCCCGTCTTCGCCGCCACGTGCGCGGCCGACGCCGTTTTGGAGGATCACGAGAAGCGCAACGGCGTCCTCGTCCTCGACTTGGGCGGCGGCTCGACGGGCTACGCCGCCTACGCGCAGGGGCTGATCCTCTCGGCGGGCGTCCTCGGCGTCGGGGGCGACCACGTGACGAACGACATCGCCCACGCCTTCCAGACGACGAACGCGCAGGCGGAGGAACTGAAAGTCTCGAAGGCGTCCGCGACGCTCGTCCCCTACGAGGGCGACGAAACGCGCGTCTCCGTCGGCGGCGCGTCCTCGCTCATGCAGAGGCAGACGATCTCCCACCGTGCGCTCGACACCGTCGTCAACGCCCGCGTCCGCGAGCTCTTCGCCATGATCCGCGAGCGGCTGGAGGAGCAGAACCTCCTCCACCTCCTCCACGCGGGGTGCGTCCTCACGGGCGGCGGCGCCTCGCTCAAGGGCCTCGACAACGTCGCCGAGCGCGAGCTCGGCCTGCAGACGCGCCTCGGGCGGCCGCTCGGCATCAGCGGCTTCGAGGCCGTCGCCGCCCCGTGGTCTTACGCGGCGCTCGCGGGGGCCCTGCTCTACGCCCGCCAGTCCTCGTCCGAGGAGACGCCCCTCTTCGGCGGCCTTTTCAGGAGGCTCTTCAAATGAACGGCACGAACCCGCTCCTCCTCGTCGGCGTCGGCACGTCGGGCGCGCGCATGGTGCGCGGCGTCCTGCGCGCCTTCGGCGAACCGCTCCGCCACGTCACGCTCGACACCGACGCCTCGTCGGCGGAGATCTCCGACGAGAGTTTCATCCTCCTCGGCGGCGAACGCCTGTCGGGGCTGGGCGCCGGCGGCGACGTCGTGAGGGCCCGGCTCGCGGCGGAGGACTCCATCGCCGCGCTGGAGCCGCATCTGACCGGCGTGCGCCTCGCGCTTCTCGTCACCGCGCTCGGCGGCGGCACGGGCGGCGGCGCGACGCTGGAGACCGTCAAACGCCTCGCGCTCGCGGGCATCCCGACCATCGTCTTCGCGACGCTGCCCTTCTCCTTCGAGGGCGACGAGCGCCAGCGCAACGCGCGCGGCATCCTCTCCATGATCGAGGACGCGGCGAACGCCTCCTTCTTCCTGCCGCTCGACAAGCTCGTGGGCGACACCGACAACATGGCGGAGGCCTTCCGCCGCGCCATCGACACGGTGTCGAGCGGGCTGACGCTCTTCTGGCGGCTCATCGAGAAGCCCGGCTACATCCGCCTCGACCTTGAGCGCATCCGCCAGCTCATCCAGGGCGCGGGGCGCGGACGCTTCGCGACGGTCACGTGCCAGGGCCCCGCCCGCGCCGAGGAGGCCGTCGACGCGCTCGTCCGCTCCGAGCTCCTCGCGACCGCCAACGGGCCCGTCCGCGCCGCCCTCTGCGGCGTCCTCGCGGGCGACGACTTGCGGTTGAGCGAGCTGAACACGATCTCGACCGGCCTTCTGCAGGCCTTCGGCGCGTCCCTCACGTTCAACCTCGGCACGGTCAACGACGAGGCGACGTTCTCCGGGCGGCTCAGCGTCGTCGTCATCCTCTTCGAGGGGCGGCGGACGGACGAGAGCCCCGCCGCGACGCGCAAGGGGCGCGCGCGGGACCGCAACCCCCTCGCCATCGGCCCGAACGGGCGGGGGCGGTTCAACAACGCCGAGCGGACGCAATGGCACGGGGAGGACGTCGACGTGCCGACCTTCCTGCGCGAGAACATCACCTTGGAGATGTGAGCAATCCCCGCGAGAACACCGTCCGCGTCCTGCCGCTCCACGTCGCGAACAAGATCGCGGCGGGGGAGGTCGTCGAGCGTCCCGCCAGCGTCGTCAAGGAGCTCGTCGAGAACGCGATTGACGCGGGCGCGGCGCACATCCGCGTGGCGATCCAGCAGGGTGGCACGCGCCTCATCTCCGTCCTCGACGACGGCTGCGGCATGACGGCGGAGGACGCGAGGCTCTCCTTCGAGCGTCAGGCGACCTCGAAGATCCGCGACGTGGAGGACATCGAGAACATCTCGACGCTCGGCTTCCGGGGGGAGGCCCTGCCCTCCATCGCGTCGATCTCGCGCCTCACCATGACGACGCGCCGCGCCGAGAGCGACGAGGGCGTCTGCCTCCAGGTCGACACGGGCGCGTTCGCGTCCGTCCACGCGGCGGGCTGTCCCGTGGGCACGCGCGTCGATGTCCGCGACCTCTTCTGCAACGTCCCGGCGCGGAAGAAGTTCCTACGCTCACGCGCGACGGAGGAAAGCCACATCCGTGGCGTCTGGACGCGCCAGGCCCTCGCGCACCCGGACATCGCCTTCTCGCTGGCCATCGACGGACGGGAGGTCGCCGCCGCGCCGCGCGCGACGACGCTCGCCGAGCGCGTCCGCGACCTCTTCGGGGAAGACTTCCTCGCCGCCCTCCTCCCCCTGCCGCCACCGGGGGACGCAACGGGCGTCAAGGTCGGCGGCTTCATCGAAAAGCCGAACCTCTTTGCGCCGACGCGACGCGAGCAGTTCGTCTTCGTGAACAAGCGTCCCGCCTCGTCCCCCTCAATCGCCTACGCCCTGCGCGAGGCGTATCCGCGCCGCGCCCTCGACGCGAGGCCGGCGACAATCCTCTTCATCGACGTGAACCCCAAGGAGGTCGACGTCAACGTCCACCCGACGAAGCGCGACGTCCGCTTCCGCGACGACAGTGCCGTCAAGAAAGCCCTCGTGGACGCGCTGGACAAAGCCCTCCGCCCCGCGCCGGCACCTGTCGCGACACCATCCGCCGACGCGACGGCGAGTCCCGCCGAGAAAGCCTTTGTCGCCACGTGGCGTGAGGATACCGCGCCGTGGGTGCCCAAGGCGGACACGCCCGACGAAGCCGCCAACGCCGACGCGCCCCTCCAGGCCGCCCCCGTGCAGGGGGAGATCCGCTTGGAGGCCTCGGCGGACGGCGAACACGCGCGGCCATGGACGCGGTTCACCTTCCTCGCGCAACTCTCGTCGGGCTACCTTCTCGTCGAGACGGACTCCGGCCTCGTCACCATCCACCCGGCGGCCGCGCAGGAGCGCATCCTCTACGAGAAACTTCGCGCGCGCGACGCGGCGGTTTCGCAGACGCTCCTCATCCCCGAGACAGTCCGCCTGTCGAGCGGCGACTTTTCGCGCCTCCACGAGTCCTTGGACGTCCTGCGCGGCCTGGGCTTCCACATCGAACCGTTCGGCAACGACACGTTCAAGGTCGACGCCGTTCCCCTTGTCCTCGGCTCGCAACCGCTCGCCGAGCTTCTGTCGACCATCGCCCAGGATCTGGCGGAGGGCGGCGCGAAGAGGGGCGGCGCGGCGTGGAAGGAGGAGCGGATCGCCAAGACCTTGGCGCGCGCGTTCGCGGGCGCGAACCTCGCGATGACGCCGGAGGGGGCGACGCACCTCATCGAGGAACTTTCCAAGACGCGGATGCCCTACGTCTGCCCGCGTGGAAAGCCCGTGATGGTCTTCACCTCGACGCGGGAGCTCAACCGGAAGTTCGACCGCTGACAACCCAAGCGTTCCGCTGTCAAAAACCTGCATCGCCAACGTCCTCCGAGCGCGGCGCACACGAAGAACAAAAAGGCGCACCGTGCGGAAA
>CAVKTW010000143.1:0-2709 GCA_963659085.1 Candidatus Methanomethylophilaceae archaeon
GCCCCAGCCGTTCTCGGACTTCGCGCCGTAGAAGCGATCCATCTCGGCCTTCTTCTGGTCTTCGTAATACTCGTAGAGCTGGGCGCGCAGCATGTTCATCGCCTTCTCCTTGTTCATGTGCTGCGAACGCTCCTTCTGGCAGGCGACGACGATTCCCGTCGGCAGGTGCGTCAGGCGCACCGCCGAGTCCGTCTTGTTGACGTGCTGGCCGCCCGCGCCGCCGGAGCGGTAGGTGTCGATGCGCAGATCCTCGTCCTTGATCTCGACGTCGATGTCGTCGTTGATCTCCGCGACCGTCTCGACGGACGCGAACGACGTCTGGCGGCGCTTGTTCGCGTCGAACGGCGAGATGCGCACGAGGCGGTGGATGCCGCGCTCGGCCTTGAGCATCCCGAAGGCGTAAGGCCCTTCGACCTTGAAGTAGACGTCCTTGTAGCCGGCCTCCTCGCCCTCCTGCGTGTCGTATTCCTCGACCTTCCAGCCCTGGCTCTCGGCGTAGCGTTGATACATGCGGTAGAGCATCGCGACCCAGTCGCACGCCTCCGTGCCGCCCTGGCCGGCGTGGAGTTTCACGAACACGTTGCACGCGTCGAACTTGCCGCCCAAGAGCGACTGGAGGCGGAGTTTCGAGAACGACTCGTCGGCGCGCGCGCATTCGGCGAGCGTCTCCTTCAACGCCTCCTGCTGCGCCTCGCCCTCCTCCATCCCGGCGAGCTCCAGCATGACGGCGGCGTCCTCCACGGCCTTCTTGAGCGCGTCGAACGGCACGACGTAGGCGCGTTCGGCGTTCGTCGCGGCGATGACCTCCTTGGCCTGGGCGGGGCTGTTCCAAAAATCGCCCTGCGCCTGCCGCGCCTCCAGTTCCGCGAGTTTCGCCCGCCGCTCGTCGACCTTGATGTAGTCGGCCATCTCGCCGACTTTCGTGCGAAGATCCTCGATCTTCTGCCGAACGCTCTCGGTTTCCAACAATCTCTTTTCGTCTGCCATAAATTTCTTTTTCCCTATTTTTCTATATTTTAACACAGAGACGCAGAGGAACAGAGGAACTTCTGTTGCGCGTTGTCATATGCTTGAATTTTTCCCTCAAATCTCTGTTACTCTGTTCCTCTGTGTTAAAAAGGGTGTTTTAGGTTTGGTGTAGAGGGCGGATGACGGGGGCGGGCGGGCGGTTGTAGACGCGCGAATAGGGCGGAATCGACTCGATGAGCCAGACGCTGCCGCCGATCTCCGAGTCGTGGCCGATGACCGTCTCGCCGCCCAGGATCGTCGCGCCCGCGTAGATGACGACGTTGTCCTCCACGTTCGGATGACGCTTGATGCCCTTGACGAGCTCGCCCGTGACCTCGTTCTTCGGAAACGACTTCGCGCCGAGCGTGACGCCCTGGTAGAGTTTCACGTTCCGCCCGATGACGCACGTCTCGCC
Source organism: Candidatus Methanomethylophilaceae archaeon (assembly GCA_963659085.1). Taxonomy (GTDB): domain Bacteria; phylum Verrucomicrobiota; class Kiritimatiellia; order RFP12; family UBA1067; genus UBA1067. The sequence goes on from CAVKTW010000143.1 coordinate 1,424, forward strand.
GATGACGACGCCCGTGCCGTGGTCGATGAAGAACCGCTCGCCAATCGTCGCGCCGGGGTGGATGTCGATGCCGGTCTTCGAGTGCGCGAGCTCGCTCATGACGCGCGGGACGATGGGCACCCGGAGGCGGTAAAGCTCGTGCGCGAGGCGGTGGACGGTGACGGCGTAAAGACCGGGGTAGGCCATGACGACCTCCATGCGGCTCGTCGCGGCGGGGTCGCCCTCGTAGGCGGCGGCGATGTCGGACTCGACGAGCGCCTTCACCCGTGGCAGCGACGCGAAGAATTCCTCGACGACCGCCGCCGCGTCGCGCGACGGGCAGAGGAGCGCGATCTCCTTCTCCAACTCACGGCGCAGCTGCGCGGCGTTGTCGCGGGCGACGAGCTCGCCGTAGACGCACGGGTGCAGGAGCGAGAGAGCGCGCTGGACGGCGCGGGCGATGCGTTGCGGCAGTGTCATGAGCTCCTCCTCGCGATGCGGGCGATGATCTTCGACGCGCCGAGGTTCTTCAACCCCAAAGCCATGAGGATCTTGCCCACGAGGTGGCGCGACTGGGCGCAGACCTCGCGGACTTCGATCCCCTCCTTCGCGCAGAGTTCGCGGAAGTCCTTGAGCGTGATGCAGTGGATGTTCGGCGTGTCATACCATTGGAACGGCAGTTGCTTCGAGACGGGCAGCCGCCCCCGGAAGGCGAGCGTCAGGCGGATGCGGTAGGCCGCGAAGTTCGGGAACGTGACGATGGCCTCGTCGGCGAGGCGCAACGCCTCGTGGAGAAGCCCGCGCGGGTTCTTGACCTCCTGCAAGGTGTCGGAGACGACGGCGACGTCGAACTGGCGGTCGGGGACGACCTCGATGCCCCCCTCGTCCACGTCGTCGAAGAGGACGTCGTGTCCGTCGGCGAGCGCCTCCTCGTATTGGTCGATGTCGAGCTCCACGCCCAAGCCCGTCGTGCGGCGCGTCGTGCGCAGTGTGTTGAGGAGCGAGCCGTCGCCGCAACCGATGTCGATGACGCGCGCGCCCTCGCGCACCATCTTGACGATGGGCGCGAACTTCCGCTCCTGCCACGGCATGACGCGCACCTCGCGCTCGGACAGGAAGCCGCCGACGATCTTCGAGAGGTGCTCGATGTCGGTGAGGAACGAGTCGTGCCCGGTGCCCGACTCCAAGTGGCAGTAGGAGACGCGCTTGCCGCCCTTCAACAGCGCGGCGACAATGTCCTTCGACTGCCACGCGGGGAAGAGGATGTCGTTCTCGTAGGAGCAGACGAGCGTCCGCGCCTTGACGCG
>CAVKTW010000144.1:0-2381 GCA_963659085.1 Candidatus Methanomethylophilaceae archaeon
CCCATGTCGGCTGCGCGGGACGGAGCGACCACGCGAGCTGGCGGTCGACCTGCGGCACGAACGCCGCATCGTGGAGGAGGACGCGGAGCGTTTTCGAGCCGAGCTGCACGAAGCGCGTCGCGACGAGCGGCTGGTTTGCCGCGATGTCGCGGGCGAGCGCGGCGATATGGCGGGAGACGCCGGCGGACGACATCTTAACACGCATGGCCGACCTCCTTGTCGAAATGCCGCAGCCACCACGCGACGGCGCGGGGATGATCGTCGATGTGCTTCAGGACTTGGTGATAGAGTTCGTCCGACACGTAGGTCTTGAACGCCGACCACGAGGCGAACGCCTGGCCGATGCGGAGCTTCTTGCAGCGCATCCGCACGGGCGTGCGGTGGTAGAGCGTGAACCACATCTCGTTGCAGTAGTCGGCGAGCTCACGTCCGAAGATGGAGTAGTCCGTCGCCTCCGGCGGGAGGACGCCGCGGACATTGCGGTCGATGAACGCGGCCGCCGTCGCGAATGCGTATTCGAGGCCCGTCAGGCGGACATCCTCGTAGACGAGGGGCCACGCGAAGTCCGGCTTCGTCGTCGTCAGGTAGGCGACATCGAAGGCGGCGTTGACGATGCTGGGGATCGAGGTCGTGTCGCGCAGGTTCTTGGCGAGGTTGACGATGGCGATGAAGGCGAGGTCTTCGTGGCGCGGGAGGAACGTCTCGACGCCGAACGCGCGCACCTTCGCGGCGTGGGCGAAGAGACGCTCCGTGAACGCCGCGCCGCAGGGCTTGCCGAAGTCGAGATAGCGGTGGACGTCGAGGACGCCCGTGCCGTTGACGGGCTCCTTGAAGTCCTTGGAGTGGACTTCGTTGTCGTCGCCGATGACGTAGCCGAGCGACTGGATGATTTCGCAGGCCTTCACGAACTGCACTTCGTCGCGGACGAGGATGTCGAAGTCGCCCATGATGCGGGGACGCTCCGGGCGCAGGTGCTTCATCGCGCCGCCCTTGACGAGCAGCGGCACGATGCCCGCCGCGTTGAGGGCGCGTCCGATCTTGCCGTAGTGCGAGACGAGCTGGAGGTTCGCGAAGCGCGTGCGGTTGAAGAGGCCGGCGAGGCGGGGCCCCGTGTAGGCGTTGAACACGAGCTCCGGGTGCTCGTTCTTCACATAGGCGAGCGCCATCGCCTTGCCTCCGCCCGCGACCTCGATGTCCCAGACCGCGAGAAGCTCGTCGAGACGCGCCTGCGTCGGGTGCGGCTCGAAGGCGTATTCAAGCAGCTGGCGGTCGATGGGGCCGATGATGTCGCGCTGGAGCTTCTCGGTCAACTTCTCGAATGTCGTCATGTTGTCGTTGTCTTTCTCCAGGCGGATGAGGCGGCCCAGGCGGAGTTTCGCCTTGAGCGACAGGCGGCGCGGGAGGTCGGGGTAGTCCGCCGCCAACGCGCGGTGCGCGGCGAGGAGCGTCCGCCGCAGCGTCGCGTCCTTCGCCTTGTAGACCTTGCCAATCGTGGACGAATGGCCGTCCGCCGCCTGACGCAGGGCGAAGGGGAACGAGGGACGTCCCTTCGCGTAGTCCAGCACCTGGCGGACGACGGCGACGGAGGAGGCGAGCTTCTCCGCGTTGAACGGCGAGTGGACGGTCGACAGGGAGCCCGCGTTCGTGTTGTAGGCGTAGAGCGGGCGGTCGATTTCCGCGAACGAGTCGATGTCGCAGAAGACCTCCGTCATGTAGGCGAAGTCCTCGAACTTGTGGGGCGCGAAGCGGCGCGCGCGGACGAGCGGCGCGGCGAAGAGCTTGTTGCAGACCGAATACTGGACTTTCTGTCCCGCGATTTCGGCGGCGCGGCGGATCTTGAAGCGGACGTCTTTCGGGGGCGGGTCGGACGGCAGGACGTCTTTGGCGAACGAGGACGAGACGACGAGGTTCTGGCCCGAGCGGCGGGCGACGGAGGCGAACAGGCGGAGGGCGTCCGAGGTGATTTGGTCGTCCGCATCGACGAAGGCGACGTAATCGCCCGACATGAGGTCGAGCGCACGGTTGCGGGCGGCGGACTGTCCGGCGTGCGCCTGCGGGACGACGCGGACGCGGTGCGCGTAGCGGGCGAGGACCGCGGCGGACGAGTCAGTCGAGCCGTCGTCGACGCAGATGACCTCGGCCACGTCGCCGGACGGCAGGTTCGACGATGCCGTCAGGACGGAATCGAGGCACCGCGCCAAATCGCGCTCGGCGTTGTAGACGGGAATGATGACTGAAATTTTCACTGGCTCCTTCAGAAGATGGTGAATTATACCATACTCGCCGCGACGAAACAACCGAGGCGAAAATCGTGGTAATGGGTTAGTGCGCGGCAGGCGGCGTGGGCGCGAACGGCTCGCTGCGGGCAGCAGCCTCTCCGA
>CAVKTW010000145.1:0-3784 GCA_963659085.1 Candidatus Methanomethylophilaceae archaeon
CCCACGACGTGCGGGCGTTTCTCTTGAAAGCGATGCCCGCCGCGTCAACCCCTCGGCGAATCAGATTTGTCCGCACACTCCCCGCCAACGCGCAAGGCAAGACGACGCGACGCGCCGCTCAGGACGTCCTGGCCCTGTGGTGCCGTGAGCCCGTCGTGCGCACCTGGGCGTCTTGCGGCGACAGTCTTTCGGCGCAACTCGTTTTCCCCGCCGACATGGAGTGCTTCCGAGGGCATTTTCCGTCGTTCCCCGTCTTGCCGGGCGTCGCGCAACTTTACTTCCTCCATCATTTCGCGCGGCAGGCGTTCCCCGACTTTCCGACAACGCCCACGTATCGCCGGTTGAAGTTCCAAAAGGTCGTTCTCCCCTTTGTGCCCGTGACACTCGACCTGGCGCGTCAAAAGCCGGGGAGTTTCTCGTTTTCCTTTTCAAATCCGCACGGGGCGTGTTCAAGCGGCCTCGTCGAAGGGAGCTGATCGATGCGCCGTTTTCTTTTCGCCGTGGGGCTTGTCGCCTCGTCCGCCCTGTTCGCGCAACCGCCCCTCGACGCGGCGGCGACGGCCTTTCAACGCGCCCTCGGCCGCTCGGCCTCGTGGACGATGACGCGCCGCCTCCCCGCCTCGCGCAAGCCGCTTGTCTCGTCGGGCGACGTCACGTGCGTTGTGGGCAGTGGCATCGTCTGGCGCGTGACCGCGCCCTTCGCCTCGTCCGTGACGATGACGACGAACGCGATGGTCTTTGTCACGGACGAGGGCGTCCGCGAGAAGCCGCTGGCGGATCTTCCCTTCTACGGCGAGATCCGCGCGCGCACCGATGCGTTCGCCGCCGGGTCGCGCACGGCGTTCGACGACCTCTTCGCCGTGGAGGCGAACGGCGGGGAAGCGGGCGCGTGGTCGCTCAAACTCACGCCGAAAGTCGCGGCGATGAAACGCCTCTTTGTGGAGATCGATGTCTCGGGGCGCGAGTTGCCCCGCCGTGCGATACTCCGCTCGTCCGACGGCGCGGAAACGGTGATCGACTTCAGGGATGACCGCGATGCGCGTTAGTCCACGCGGCTTGCTCCGCGTTCTCCTCCCCGTCGCCCTCGCGGCCGCGCTTGTCGCGGTGTGGCGCGTCTCGCCGCCGGAGCTGGAGGCGTCGCTCTTCGGGCTGATGGGACGCGCCGAGGGTGAGATTCCCGCGTTCGTGCGGGAAGGCTCGTCGTCCAAGATCACCATTCTCGTCTCGTCGTCCGACGCGGCGACCGCGCTTTCGGTGGCCGCGAAACTCGGCGAGAGTCCGTCCTTCAAGGCGGATCTCGCGGGTGCGCTCGACTTCATCAGGCCGCATCGAGGCGGCCTCGTCTCCCGCGAGATGCGCGCGCTCCTCGCGACCCCCCAAGGCCGCGAGACGATTTTCCGCCGCGCCGTGCGCCGAATCTATGCCTCGCCCGTTCCGCCGCTCTTGGGATTTGAGGACGACCCGTTTTTCCTGACGGACTCGTTTCTCGTCTCGCTCTCGATGCCATGTGAAAACGTCACCGTGACGGCGGGGGGCTACCCTCTTCTTGCGACGAACAACGTTTTCTGCGCGGCCGCCGTGCGCGTCCTGCCCAAGGCGACACGGGAAAGCCTTGACGGAACGCTTCAGGCGGTTGCCGCGCTCCGCGAGGAGGCGCGGGCGTTCGAGCGCGACGGCGTGTGCGTCGCCTTGGCGGGGGCGCCCGTTCACACGGCTCTCTCGGCGGAGAGAAGCAAGACGGAGATTTCGGTCTTAAGTTGGTTCTCGCTCCTCTTCATCGCCTTTCTCGCGGTCGTCGTCTTTCGGTCGTGGCGGTTTCTGCCCCTCTTGGCGCTCTCGCTGATTGTGTCGGCGTTGTCGGGCGCGTTGGTGCTGTCCCTCGTCTTCCCGCAGATTCACATCCTCGCCTGCGTCATGGGAACGACCGTTCTCGGCCTTGTCATCGATTACTCGTTCCACTGGCTTTTGGCGGACGAGGATGAAAAGCCGCGTGTTCGCAAAAACCTCGTCGTCTCGTTCCTGACGACGGAAATCAGCCTCGTGCCGCTGATGCTCTCCGGCGTTCTCCTCCTCGCGCAAGTGGCGCTCTTCCTCGCCGTCGGCCTGTTCGCCGCGTTCGCCTATGTCCTGGTGTGCTATCCCGTGACGGGCGCGCGCGTCGCGGGAACGGCGCGTGTCTTTTCCCTGCCGCCCGTCTGGCGGAGGACGGCGCGGTGTCTCGCCGGAGTGCTTGTGTGCGTGGCGATGGCGGGACTTCTCCGCGCCCGCGTCAGAACGGATCTGACCGCGCTCTACCGTCCGCCGAACGACCTCCTTCAGGCCGAGCGGTTGGCCGCCGCGTTTCAGCCGAGTGTCGCCTTCCCGTCGCTGGAGGAACGACGCGCCGTCGCGGCGGATGTGCGGACGCTCTACGCGGAGCATGGCGCGGCGTTGGCGGATGTCCTGTCCGTGTCCTCGTTGACGGTGCCGCCCCTTCCGACGGAGGAGATTCCCGATCCGAAAAGCCTGATGGAGCGGATCTTCGCGACCTGGACGCGCGCGGCCCTCAAAAGCCTCGGCCTCTCGCTCGGCGTCCTCTTCCTCGTCCTTCTCCTGCTCTGCCGTTCGCGGGCGGTGCGCCTCTTTCTGCCGTCGTGTCTCGCGCTCCTCGTCTTGGCCGGCCTCTTGGGTTGGCGCGGCGAGCCGGTCAACTTCTTCCATCTGCTGGCCGCGTTCCTTCTCTTGGGCATGGGCATCGACTACGCCGTTTTTCTGCACACGTCCGCCGCGTCGTCCATGCGTTCGGCGTTGAGCGCGTTGTTGACGAGCGTGGCGGGGTTCGGCGCGTTGGCGTTCGTCTCGTTCCCCGTCATCGCGTCGTTCGGCCTCGTCTTGGGGCTGGGGCTTCCCCTCGTTTTCGTCCTCGCGCTTCTCCTGAAACCCGCGTCGAGGGAGGACGCCGTCTCGTCGCCTGTCGAAAAAGCCGCGAGTCCCGTGGGGCTTGAACTCCTGTTCATCCTTTATCGGATCTTCGGGTTGCGCGCGCTCCATCTCCTCGCGGCGGCGGTGGGGGTCGCGGCGTGGGTTTGCTCGCGGTCGGTGCGTCAGGCTTCGGGCGATGTTCGGAAAGTCGTCTTTTTCACGCGCTCGCTCGCCGACAAACTCGTCGTCATGGCGCGGGGCCCGTCGCGGCCAACGCTTCGCGTCGAGGAGACGCCGGACGCGGCCTCGTTTTTGGAGGATGTGCGGCGCGGGGCGGGCGTGTTCGTCCTTTCTTCCCACGTCGGGACGATTGAGGTGCTCTCGGCGCTGGGTGAGACGCGCCGCCCGTTCCATGCGTGGATGGACTTCTCGCGCACGCGCGTCTTCACGCGGTTCTACTTGCGCCACGCCGCGAGGACGAATGTTGTCTTCCATCCCGTGTCGGACTTCGGGCTGGAGACTTTTTTCGACGCCTGCGCCTTCCTCGACGCGGGCGACGCCCTGCTGATGGCGGGTGATCGCGGGGGCGGCGTCTTCCGCTTTGCGAGCCTCCTCAACCATCCTGTCTATTTCGTCGCGTGTCTTGCCGAGAAGGGGCTGTCCTACCGCGTCGTCGTCCGTGCGCTGCCACGCGAGGCGAACGCGATGAAAGCCGCCTACGACGAGATCCTCTCGACCCTTCGCCGCGACAATCCCCTCCAGGATTTCCAGTGGCGGACGCCAACCGGCGGATGAGCCGTGGAGGTTTGATGTTTCAGCCGCGAATCGGCACGAATCTTCACGAATGTGTCGCTTCGTCGGGGCGCATTGCTGCAAGCTTTTT
>CAVKTW010000146.1:0-2024 GCA_963659085.1 Candidatus Methanomethylophilaceae archaeon
GTGCCGGTGCGGTCGCGTCCGCCGGCGCAGTGCATGAGGATCGGATAGTTCGCCTCGTCGGCGAAAATCTTAAAGATTCTCCCGAACGGCTCTTTCCCTCGCGAGGGGCTGTCGATGAAGTCATAGGCGGCGAACGACTCATTCACCCATGTGACGCCGGATCCGAGAAGCGTCGTGTGCATGGCGGCGGTCTCCTGCGGTGTGCGGAGTTCGAGATCCGTCTTGACCTTGAACTCGTCCCGGAGCGTCGCCAAGCCCAAGTCCGTCACCCGTTGCACACCCGGAATGACCTTCGTGGAGAAAAGCATGTTGCCCTCAAACCTGGCACTTGCCCGAAGCCCGGCCGAGCGGAAAATCCGATTCTGGCGGACGCGCCGTCCGTCCGCCGTCCGCCAGCCACCGAGGTCTCGGAGATTTCGAACGCCGTCCGCCCGCAGAAAACGCGGCGTGGCGTCCTCCGTGGCGAACGAGGAGGACACCGTGTCGCGTCCATCGGACACTTGCCAGCGGTAGCGCGCGCCAAGTTCGAGATTCGTCAGGTAGACCGTTGTCCTGTTCGTGACGACGAACGCCTCGGCCGCGCAGCCTTCGCGGATGACCTTGATCGTAAAGACCGCATTCGTTCCGTCGCCGGACCACGCGAGTTCGAGCGGCTGCTGGGTCGCGCCGACGGACGAGACGCCCGTGCGGATGTTGGGCGTGTCCATGCTGTGCCACCGCTCGGCGCGTTCGCGCGAGAAATAGGCCTTCTGTCCGTCCCTCTGCGTCGGAACGAGTGCGCCATCCTGTGGGACAAGAATCGCCAGCGCGGCGAAAAGCGGAAGAATCGTCATTGGGATTTGTTCCTCTCAATCTCGGTCGAGATTCGCGAGTTCGTGACCTCGACCTGCTCCGTGTCCAACCAAAAGCGGATGCGATCGCCCTCAATGGCGCTTGTTCGCTCGCCGCCTTCGGAAAGCCTCGCCTTCGCCCCGCCAATTTTGCCAAACATCTCAATTTCGTTCTTGGCTTTCCGATATGTCGCCAACGCGCACGTTCCGACGCGCGTCTCATTCGAGATCACGATGTTCCCGTCCGCCACAACGCGGGACACTCGGTTTGACGCCGTGAGAAAGACGAAAACGCGGTCGGCGCACAGCCTGTAATCGTCCTCGTATTCAATGACGACGTTCCCCTCGAAGAGAACGACACCGGCGGCGCGGTCGAAGACGCTTGAGACGCTGCGGATGCGCGCCGAGCTCTGATCCTGGCGACGAACCGCCCCGCCTGAGATCTTCACGCGGTCGGCATCCGCCGAGACGTCCGAGGCGGCCTCCGCGTCAATTTCTTCATGCGGGTCGAGGAGGAGCATCACGCCCAGAAGCCCAGAGAAAAACGCAGCCATCAGATGAGTCCTCCACCGCCCTTGAGATCCTTCGAGTCGATATCGGAATCCTGCGTCACGTGGAGATAGCCCTCTGGCGAGGAGAAGTAGACGCCGCGTCCGCGCAAGACCGTCTTGCCCTGCGTCAGCGTCACCGCGCCCTCCGCCCAGCCGCTCTTCGTCTCGCGGTCGATGACGCAGTTCTGCGCCTCAAGCGTGATGTCAAGCGAGCCGTCCCGCTTGAACTTGCGCAATGTGACACCCTCCGCCCACACGAAACCGGTCGTCATGAAATACTGAGCCTTTCGCGCATGAATGACAATCTTCACCGCGCCGTCTTGAAACATCTCAATGGGAATCGTGACGTCCTCCGCCGGCGTTTGGAGGTCATTGACGCATTGCTGGTAGACTCTGCGCAGACGGTCGACCTCGTGCGAGAGGGCAACACGCTTCTCCTGCCACGCGGCCGAGTCGAACGCGCGACCTTCAAGAGCCAAAAGAAGGATGGCTCCGAGAATCGCCTGGACAATCAAAATCCGTTTCACGAAGATGCCGAGATTGTCGATCAGGCCACTGAATCGCGACCCTTCGTCCGATTTTCGCGGACAAGGTCGCGCACGAAAAGGACGGCCCAGGTCAGCATGAGGGCGTAGCCCAGGAG
>CAVKTW010000147.1:0-2726 GCA_963659085.1 Candidatus Methanomethylophilaceae archaeon
GCCGACGGTCACGCGCGAGCCGACTTTCACGGCGAGCGTCACCCCGGCGAGCGGATCGATGCGGTCGGTGGCCTTCTCGCGCCCCGCGCCGAGCGCCAGCGCGACGCGGGCGACTTTCCCCGCGTCGAGGGCCGTGACGAAACCCGACGCCATCGCCTGAATCTTGAACTTGAACGTCGGACGCTTCCGCAGCCGCTCGAAGCGTTCGAGGTCGCCGCCCTGCGCCGCGACCATCCGCTCGAAGACGCGCCACGCCGCGCCGTCCGCGAGGCGGGCGCGGCACTCGCCACGCGCCGCGTCGAGGTCGAGGCCACGCGCGAGCGAGACCATGAGCGCGGCCTCCTCGACGCAGAGGTCGACCACCTCGCCCGCCCTCTCGCCTTTGAGCATCGCCATCGCCTCGGCGACCTCGTTCGCGTTGCCGACGGCGAAGCCGAGCGGCGCGTCCATGTCCGTGACGAGCGCGGCGGCCTTGCGCCCCGCCGCGCGGGAGGCGGTGACGAGCGCGGCGGCGAGCGCGCGCGCCTCGTCGCGCGTCTTCATGAACGCCCCCGCGCCCGCCTTCACGTCGAAGACGAGCGCGTCCGCGCCCTCCGCCCACTTCTTCGAGAGGATCGACGCGGTGATGAGCGGGATCGAGGCGACCGTCCCCGTGACGTCGCGCAAGGCGTAGAGTTTCTTGTCCGCCGGGCAAATCTCGTCCGTCTGCGCCGCGAGCGAGACGCCGACCTCGGCGACTGTTTTCCTAAAGGCGTCGAGGGGCAGCGCGGCCGTGTAGCCGGGGATCGACTCCAGCTTGTCGGCGGTGCCGCCGGTGAGTCCCAAGCCGCGCCCGACGAGCGAGGGGACGGCGATCCCGCACGACGCGGCGAGCGGCTGGATGACGAGCGAGAGCTTGTCGCCAACCCCGCCCGTCGAGTGCTTGTCCGCCGTCGGGCGTTTGAGGTCTTTCCAGTCGAGCGTCGCGCCGGAGCGCATCATCGCCTCGGTGAGATCCGCCGTCTCGCGCGCGGTCATGCCCTTGCAGCAAATCGCCATCGCCAACGCCGACATCTGGTAGTCGGGGATCTCGCCTTTGGTGAAGCCCTCGATGAAGTCGCGGATCTCCGCGCTGCCGAGCGCGTGACCCTCGCGCTTCTTGTCCAACAGGAGTTTCGCGGCGATCATAAAGCCTCTCCTTCCCGAACGAACGATTGGAGGTCGACGTGCGCCTCGCCGGCGTAGACGCTTTTTCCCGTGACGGTGAGCGAGCCGTCGGGCGCGATCCCGTCGCACCGCCCCCGGAGCGGCGCGGGGTCGTTGTCCGTCTGCCAGACCGAGAGGGTGCGCCCCTTCAGGAAATCGAGGGGGACGAGTTTGGGGTGGACGGCCTCGAAGCCGCGCTCGCGCCACAGGCGGACGAGCGGGGTGAGGGCGCGGAGAATCGTCTCGCGGACGAGCGGAACCGTCCCCCGGAAGCCCGCCACGTCGCCCAACGCCATCGCCCGCGACGCGATCTCCGGCGCAAACGCCTGTGGAAGGACGTTCACGCCGATGCCGGCGATGACGCGCGACTCCACGCGCTCGCACAGGATGCCCGCGACCTTCCGGCCGTTGACGAGGATGTCGTTCGGCCACTTGAGTTTCACCGCGTCCGCCGGCGCGAGGCCGCGCAGGAGCGACGAGACCGCCCGCGCCACCGCGAGCCCGACCACGAGCGGAAACGTCGCGACCTCCTCGCACACGCACCCCCCGACATCGAAGACGGCCGACATCATCACATTCGTCTTCGGCGGCGAGAGCCACTTGTGGTCGAGACGGCCGCGCCCCGCCGTCTGAAAGTCGGCGGTGAAGACATCGCCGGGAACGCCCGCGCGCGCGTCGAGGTTCGTCGAGGCCGTCACCTCTTTGTGGTGGAGCGTCCACGCGGGCGACGCGGGGCGCGAGAACTCGCAGCCGCAAAAGTCCTGACGGTAAAGCCCCAGTTCCCGCGCCCGGCGGCACGAGAGTTTGAAGCCCTCGTCCTTTTTGAAATCCTCCGCGAGAAAGTTGGGGAGCGGCGCGGCGGCGGCGAAAATCGTCTTGGAGACTTTGTGCGGCGAGACGCTCAGCGAGGTCGTCCAGTCCGCGAAACCGTGCGACGCGGCGTAGGCGGCCGCCTTCTCGAAGTGGTAGCGGAAGCAGCGCGCGCAACGAAGCCCCTTCTCCTTCTCGCACTCGAAACCGTCGGCGACCTGGCGCAGCCAATCCGCGTGGTCGTAAGGGAGGACGACGAGCTCGACGCCCTCCGCCTCGGCGAGGCGACGCGCACTCGCCAAGCGTTTCTCGAACTCCTCTTCCGTGTCGATGTTCGAGTTCGCGAAAAAGAGGACGACCTCGCGCCCCTCGGCTTTCAAGCGCGGCACGCACGCGCTCGCGCACGGCCCGCAACACGTGTGAAGAAGCGTCATGGCAGATCCCTTTCGTTCGCCACGAGATGACACCCGGCATCCACGGGCAGGACAACGCCCGTGATGGACGGGGCTTCAAGGAGAAACGCGACCGCCTCGGCGATGTCCGTAGGTTGGACTCGGCGGTCGAGGAGGCGCGGCCGCGCCTTGACGCGCAGACCCTCGACCGGCAAGACGTCGCCCGGCGCGACCGCGTTGACGCGCAAGACACGCGCACAAGCCCGCGCCGCGTGCCGCGTCTCGCGCGCGAGCTGCGCCTTGAGCCGCGCATACGGCGTTTCTGCCGCGCCAGGGGTC
>CAVKTW010000148.1:0-10327 GCA_963659085.1 Candidatus Methanomethylophilaceae archaeon
GACAAAATGCCCTCCGCCATCTTCCCCGCGCCCCAAAATCCGATTTTTTCTTTCACCGTTCCCTCCCGTGAGACTTTCATTCTGAACAAGGACAATAGACTCTCTTAAACAAAGACAGTATACTCTATTTTTCGGTGGATAGTCAACAGCCCCCCAGAGGCTCCAAGAGAAAATTCGTGTCGCTCGCGACCCGCTCGCTTGGACGGGCTTGTGGCGGAGGGGTCAAGTTCAAGCACTGCGGCGACTCATGAGTCTCGCCACTTTTTGAGAGCGACGACTGGACAGCGTCACTTTCTATTCACACCTTTCGTAGCGTCACTCTCAACATGCTTGAAACTTGCCCCTCTGCCTACGACCTCCTGCCGCGAGATATGGCCGCCACGCGCGATACGGAAACGAATGCGACCATCTGCACCCATAGTTTATAAAGTGCGGGCTGACAAAAAGGACTATCCCACTTTTAGCTAAAAGTGGGAGTTTGTGAGGTCACAGGCAAAGCGCGGTTGGAGTCACCCGCCAACAAAAGACCCGCCCCGATTCTCACTTATAATTAGAACATAAAGACTCTCTTCTCCTGCATCTTCTTTATGTTCTCTCTGTTCTCCACGGCCATTCTTCTCCACGTTCTCCCGATCTTCCACGGCCATTCCTTTGCGTTAAAATGGGGCTTGAGGAAGCGGACGAAACGGAAGAAAAACCGACCACATTGAGGCTTGAAGACTTCCTAAAAGTCAAGGCGCACGGGAATCTGCTCGCGGGCGAGCGCGTCCTTGACGGCGCGGATCGTCCAGTCGCCCGAGTGGATCATGCCCGCCAAAATCGCCGCGTCGGCCTTCGCCTCGCGGAAGACGCGCACGAAATGCTCGGGCTTCCCCGCCCCGCCGGAGGCGACGACCGGGATGGAGACCGCCTCGGCGATGCGGCGGGTGAGTTCGCACTCGAAGCCCGCGCGCGTGCCGTCCGCGTCCACGGAGTTGACGACGATCTCCCCCGCGCCCAAGTCGGCGACGCGCCGCGCCCAGTCGACGGCGTCAAGCCCCGTCCACGTGCGGAAGCCGTGCGTCGTGATCTCGTAGCCGCTGGGCCTTTTGTCCGACCGCACGGGATCCATGCCGACGACGACGCACTGCGAGCCGAAGACTTTCGCGCCCTCGGCGATGATCGCGGGGTTGCGGACGGCGAGCGAGTTGACGGAAACCTTCTCCGCGCCCGCGAGGATGACGCGCTCCATGTCCGCGACCGTCGAGAGTCCGCCGCCAACGGCGAACGGAATGCGAACGGCCTTGGCGACCGCCGACACCATGCCGATGTCAATCGGCCGCCCCTCCGCCGAGGCGGTGATGTCGTAGAAAACGAGCTCGTCCGCCCCGCCCTCCGAATACGCGACCGCCATCTCGACGGGGTCGCCCAAGTCGATGTTGTTCTTGAACTTGACGCCTTTCGTGACGCGCCCGTTGCGGACGTCAAGGCAGGGGATGAGGCGTTTCGTCAACATGAGAGCCACTCCTTGATGAGGGCGAGCCCGACGCGGCCGGACTTCTCCGGGTGGAACTGGCACGCCCAAAGACGCCCCTTCTTCACCATCGCCGTGAATTCAACGCCCGCGTAGTCCGTCACGCCCACCGTGTAGGGGCAAATCTCGGCGTAGTAGGAATGGACGAAATAAAATTCCCTCCCCACGCCCAATCCCCCATTCCCCATTCCCCATTTCACCTGATTCCATCCGATTTCGGGAACTTTGAAGCCCGCGACGTCGGGGAAGCGGCGGACGCGCCCCGGCAGAATGCCGAGCGTGTCGACGCCGCCGTCCTCCTCGGAATGCTCGAAGAGGATCTGCATACCCAAGCAGATGCCGAGGAACGGCTTGGCCGCCGCCGCCTCGCGGACGGCCTCGACGAGCCCCAAGTCCCGCAGGTTCTCCATCGCGCGTTTCGCCGCGCCGACGCCGGGGAACACGACGCGGTCGGCGGCGCGGATCGCGTCCGCGTCGCGCGTCACGGTCGCCTCGGCGTTCAGCGCGTCGAGGGCGTAGCGGACGCTCGTGAGGTTGCCCGCCCCGTAATCGACAATGGCCGTCATCGGAGAATCCCCGCCTTCGAGAGTTTGTAGCACATCATGCGCGGCGAAAGCCCCAGCTCCCGCCCCGCCGCGCTGCGGTTGCCGTGGTGACGCGCGAGCGCCCCCTCCAACACGCGGCGCGTGAACGCGGCGACCTGCTCGTCGAGCGTCTGCGTCGAGGCCGCCGCCTCGAACGGGCTTTCCTCGAAGCCCGTCGACTGGAGCGCGGGCGGCAGGTTGTAGCCGTGGACGCAGTCGTCCTTCGCCGTGAGGACGGCGCGTTCGATGGAGTTCTCCAGCTCGCGGACGTTCCCCGGCCAGGCGTAGGCCTGGAGCATGTTGAGCGCGGCCGCCGAGAAGCGCGTCACCTCCTTGCCGTAGCGGGCGGAGACCTTCGCGAGGAAGTGCTGCGCGAGCGGCAGGATGTCGTCGGGCCGCTTCGCGAGGTCGGGCAGCGTGATCGGGAAGACCGAGAGCCGGTAGTAGAGGTCTTCGCGGAAGAGTTTCCGCTCCATGAGTTCCTCCAAATTGCGGCTCGTCGCGGCGATGAAGCGGACGTCGCTCGTCAGCGTCTCGTTCGAGCCGACGCGCGAGAACGTCCGCTCCTGGAGGAAGCGCAGGAGTTTCACCTGCACGGGAATGGAGAGGTCTCCGATTTCGTCGAGGAAGAGCGTCCCGCCGTTCGCGACCTCCGCGCGGCCGAGGCGCCGCTCGCGCGCGTCGGTGAACGCCCCCTTCTCGTGGCCGAAGAGCTCCGACTCGACGAGCGCCTCCGGCAAAGCCGCGCAGTTGAGAACGACGAACGGCTTGTCGCGCCGCGACGAGAGCGACTGAATCGCCTTGGCGACAAGCTCCTTGCCCGTGCCGCTCGCGCCGCGCACGAGGACGGTCGCCTCGCTCGGGGCGACTTGGCGGATCTGCTCGTAGACCTGGCGCATCGCGTAGGACGAGCCGACGAGCCGACCGGGGTTGTCGTCGAGCAAGTTGCGCAGCCGCCTGTTCTCGCTCTTGAGCGTCTCCTGTTCCGCGCGTTGCTCGCGGAAGACGCTCGCCGCCTCGGCGCAGAGGTTCGCGACAATCTCCAAGAGCGCGACGTCGCGGGCGAGCGCGCCCGTGTCGCCCGACATCGGGCGGTCGACGGAGAATGTGCCGATGACGCTGCCCGCGTGGATGAGCGGCACGCAGATGAACGAGAGCGGCTCCGTCATGCGCCGCGCCTTCGTCCGGTTGAGGAAACGCGCGTCCTTGCGGACGTCGAGGACGACCTCCGTGCGCCCCGTCTTGGCGACGAGCCCCGTGATGCCCTCGCCGATGTGGTAGCGGCCGAGGGCGCGTTCCTCGGCGTTGAGCTTGCGCGCCGACGCCTCGATGCGCAGTTCGTCGCCCTCCAAGAGCGTGAACGTGCCGCGCAGGAGTCCGATGGTGCGCTCGACGATCTCGATGACCTCCTCCAGGAGCTTGCGCACGTTGCGCTCGCGCACGACGGCGGAGGCGATCTCCCGCAGGACGGCGATTTCAGATGGCAGTTTCATTCGCATACTATTTTATCAAATCTTGAGGCAGAATGCGGCGAGCAAAATCGCGAAGACACCGAAGACGGATGCCGCGTCGAGCGTCTGCCCGAAGAAAAGGAAGCCGAAGGCGGCGGTGAAGAGGATGTTCGTGTAGTCGTAGACGGCGATTTCGCGCGGCGCGGCGTAGCCGTAGGCGAGCGTGACCCCGAACTGCCCGACGGCCGCGCCCGCGCCCGCGCCGACGAGGATGAGGAGTTGCGCGGGCGTCATCGGGTCGACGTGGTGCAACATGAACGGAATGGCGGCGAGGCACGAGAACACGCTGAAGAAGAAGATGATGAAAGACGACGAGACGCCGTGCGTCCGAAGCGCGCGGACGCACGCATACGCCGCGCCGGCGCAGACACCGCCGAGGAGTCCGATGAAAAGCGGGAAGGCCGCGTCGCCCGCGAAGCCGGGCTTCGCGATGAAGAGGACGCCGACGAACGCGAGGCACAGCGCGAGAGCCTGGCGGCGCGTCACGCGCTCGCGCAGGAAGAGCCAGGCGCAGACAACCGTGAAGAACGGGGCCGTCTTGTTGAGCGTCTGCCCTTCCGCGATGGGAATCTTCCCCAGCGCGTAGAAGTTCGCGAAAAGCCCCACCGTGCCGAGCGCGGCGCGGAGGAGGAGGATCGCGCCGCCCCGCGCGGACGGGAGGCGGAAGCCCGCGCGTCCCTCCTCCCGCAGAAGAACCGCGAGCGCGAGCGTCAGCGCGACGGCGTTGCGGAAGAAACTCTTCTGGAAGCTGGAGACGGGCCCGCCGTAGTCGTCGCAAAGGCGGACGCAGAGCGCCATCACCGCGAAGCCGAAGGCGCTCGCGACGATGGAGGCGATGCCTTTGAGCCGGTCAGAGCGAATACTCGCCGCAGTTGGCGTA
Source organism: Candidatus Methanomethylophilaceae archaeon (assembly GCA_963659085.1). Lineage (GTDB taxonomy): Bacteria > Verrucomicrobiota > Kiritimatiellia > RFP12 > UBA1067 > UBA1067. The sequence continues at coordinate 4,489 of CAVKTW010000148.1, forward strand.
GGCGTCGTCATCCTGATACCGGCGGCGGAGATCCGCGAGCGTCTTCTTCAACGCGGCGATGCGCGTGGCGTATTTCGGGTCTCCGTAGCCGTTGCGCACCTCCTCCGGGTCGCTCGCGAGGTCGAAGTATTCCCACTCGTTGCGCTTGTAGTAGAAGATGAGCTTGTCCGTTTTCGTCCGAACGCCATACCACGCCGCCGTCTGGTGCTCGCCGCCCTCGACGTAGTAGCGGCAGTAGCACGCGTCCTTCCAGTCGCGCGGGCGGACGCCGGCGAGGTTCGAGAGGAAGGAGTCGCCCTGCATCGACTTGGGTTTCTTCGCGCCCGCGAGGTCGAGGAACGTCGGCGCGAAGTCGATGTTCGTGATGAGGTCGCCGTTGACGCTCCCCGGCCGGATGAGCGACGGGCAAGAGGCCAAAAACGGCATCTTCAGCGTCTCCTCCATCATGAAGCGCTTGTCGTAGAGGCCGTGGTCGCCGAGGAAGAAGCCCTGGTCGGACGTGTAGATGACGAGCGTGTCGTTCCAGACGCCCTTCGCCTTCAAGTAGTCGATCATGTCGCCGACGGAATCGTCCACCGACTGGACGCACGCGAGGTAGTCCTGCATGTAACGCAGGTAGGCGAGCGCGATCTTCGCGCGGTCGTCCATCCCCTCCGGCCAGTCGTCCACGAACGCGCCCGTCGCGTCCTTTCGTCCCGCATACGTCTTGCCCTCGAACGTGAACGTGTGGCCCTCGCCGAAGAACTCGGCGAGCTTCAGATCCTCCTTCGGGCGCATGTGCCGCAGAAGCGTCATCGCCGTCGTGCGGATCGGGCTGGCGCGTCCCTTGAAGTCGTCGTAGATCGTCTCCGGCATCGGGATGTCCTGAAGCGTGAGCGCGCGGAAACGCGCCCGATACTTTTCGCTCGGCAGCCAGTTGCGGTGCGGGGCCTTGTGGTGCATCATCATGAAGAACGGCTTGCCCGTCCCCAAGGCGACGTCGAGCTCGCGCTGGCAGACCTTCGTCAAGTTCTCGGTCGCGTATTCGCCCGTGTAGACCTCCTTGACGATCTTGCCGTCCGCACCCCGCGTGAAGAAGAAGGGATCGAAGTAGACGCCCTGCCCCGCGTAGACCTTCCACGTGTCCCAATCCTCGTCGCGCACGGAGTTGGGCCCGCCCAAGTGCCACTTGCCGATGAAGGACGTGTGGTAGCCCGCCTTCTTGAGGTAGCCGCCCACCGTCTCGCGATCCTTGGGGATCGTCACGAACGTGGGCACGCCGTTCTTGTGGCTGTAGCACCCGGTCAGGATGCCCGCCCGCGACGGGGCGCAGATCGGGTTCGTGCAGAGGACGTCCGAGAAGATCATCCCCTCGGCCGCCAGCCGGTCGATGTTCGGCGTGCGGTTGATTTTGCTCCCATACGCGGAGATCGCGTGCGCGGCGTGGTCGTCCGTCATGATGAAGAGGATGTTCTTGCGCCCCTTCGCGGCGGCGGGCAAGACCTTCGCCCACAGCGACGCGCCCGTCGCGCAGAGCGCGCCCGAGGCCAGCAGAAATTCACGACGAGTGTTGTTCATAGTTTCCTCCTTTCGTTCGTTAAGACCGATCCTCCGGCTCCTCCTCCAGCATGACGACGGCGGCGCGGCCGGCCGCGTGCGCCTCGTCGACCGTCGGCGAGCACGAGTCGAAATTCGCCCCCCACACGCTCGCGCGGCGCCGCAACGCGCTCTCGGCCGTGATCCACGGGCGCGTCTCGGTGAGGATGTAGGCGCTGGAGCTCAAGTTCGAGAGGTCGTCCACGGGATGGTCGGGCGCGACTTGCGGCGGCAGCACCTTGTGGTGGAGCGCGAGCGCGGCCTTGACGACGCCCGCCGACATGGCCGCGCGCAGCGTGTGGCCGATGTTGCCCTTGACGGAGCCGACCCCCACGAGCGAGCCGCCGGGGCGGTGGTCGCCCCAGAGGGTTTTGAGGATCTCGACCTCGCGCTGCTCCTGACGGGGGATGCCCGTCCCGTCGGCCTCCACGAGGCCAATGGACGAGACGGGAATCTCCGCCTCGTCGGCGGCCTCGCGCACGAGCCGCGCCGGGTCGTCCGCCGAGACGCGGCCGATGGCCACCGAGCGGACGTTCGCGTAGATGCGGTCGCGGTCGCGCAGCGCGTCCTCGCGGCGTTTCAAGACGAAGAACGCGCCCCCCTCGCCGGGAATCGTCCCGCGCTGCTCCTGCTCAAAGGGGTGGAGCTCCGGCCGCGTCGAAAAGGGAACGGCCCCCGAGAGCCCCTCGATGTAGGCGCGCGAGAGCGGCGGGTTGAGCGCACCCGCCAAGGCGACATCCGCCCGGCGCGCGCGCAAGTCGTCCATCGCCGCCGCGAGCGTGGACGCACCCGAGAGGATGCCGCCGTCCATGATCGTCGCCGCGCCCTGAAACGCGCATTCGCGGGCGATCCACGAGGCGAAGCGGTAGCCCGCGCCCATCAGGAACGACGAGGCGTCCGGGAACGGCAGCGACTCGACGAGATCCGAGCGGATGTGCGCGAGGGCGTCCTCCGGCGCGTTCGGGAAGAACCGGCGCAGGATGTCCATCGTCTGGTCGAGGAACGACGTGTGCTGGAGCCAGTTGACGGTCGAGGCGTTGAACGGCGGCGCGTAGCCCACGCGCACCGTGCCGCGCACGCCCTCCGCCGGACGCGCGGGCATGGATGCGTCGGCGAGCGCGTCGAGGACGAGTTGCGTCGCGAAATAGAGATCCTGGTTCTCGCCCGCGTTGACCTGGCGCGGGAAGTTCTGCGCCGAGGGGACGCAGGCGTAGAGGTCGCCGAGCTGCCCCAAGCGCGTCGGGTAGGGCTTGCCAAAGACGTTCGACTGCCCGATGGGGAGCTCCGCGTCCGCGCTCGGCGGTGTCAGGAGGGAGAGGCGCGAGCAGATCGCCTCCCAAAAGGCCGCCAGCGTCGGACAGCCCGCGAAGCGGCAGCTCATGCCCACGATGGAGATGTCCGCGCCCGTCATTTCTTCCTCGCCGTGACGTCGATGACGTTGACGCAGTTGCGCAGTTGCAGGATGATCTGGTCGACGGCGTGCGCGGAGCCGAGGACATCGAGGCGCATCCGCGAGACGGTGCCGTCCTCCGTCGGCCCGACGTGGAGCGTCTGGATGTTGTAGCCGCGCCCGGAGATGAGCCCGACGATCCGCGCGAGGACGCCGGGCTTGTTCTCGACGAAGCAGTTGAGGCGGTAGAGACCCTCTTTCACAATTCGACCTCCACGAGCGTCGGACGTTTCGCGCGGAGGGCGCGGCTCACGGCGGGTCCCACCGCGTCGAGACCCTTGATCCGCACGGCCCGCAGCCGCGAGGCTTTGGCGAGGGCGGCGAAATCGGGGCAGAGGAGATCCGTCGCGAAGAACCGCCCGCCGTAGGAGGTCTTCTGCATCTCGCGGACGAGTTCCAGCGTGCGGTTGACGAAGACGACGAAGACGATGGGCAAGCCCTCCTGCGCGGCGACGATCAACTCCCCGCCCGTCATCTGCGCCCCGCCGTCGCCCACGAGCGCGACGACGGGCAAGTCGGGACGCGCGATCTTCGCGCCAATCGCCGCCGGGATGCCGAAGCCCATCGCGCCGAGGCCGCCCGACGTGAGGAAGCGGCGCGGGTGCGCGTGGACGAGGTGACGCGCCGCCCAAACCTGATGCTCGCCCACGTCCGTCGTGACAATCGCCTCCAACGGAAAGCCCGCCACATCCTTGATAGACGCCGGCTTCGCGCGGAGCTGCGTCAGCCACGCCTCGTGACGCGCCGGTCGGATGCGCGAGTCGACGGTCGCAAGGACGTCCTTGACATCGGCGACGATGCCCAAATCGACGGGGACGTTGCGGTTGATCGCGCTCGCGTCGCAATCGACATGGACGATCTTGGCGCGTGGCGCGAACAGCCGTGTGGGGCCCACCGTCCTGTCGTTGAAGCGGACGCCGAGCGCGAGGACGACATCGGCCGAACGGACGGCCTCGCGCGCGCGTTCGCTCGCGTAAAGCCCGCCCAACCCCAGCGCAAGCGGGTGACGCTCGTCCATCGCGCCCAAGCCCATCATCGTCGTGACGACGGGGATCTCGGCCTTTTCGGCGAGGGCCCTCACGTCGTCCGAGGCCTCCGAGGCGATCACGCCGCCGCCCGCGTAGATGAGCGGGCGCGACGACTCGTTCACGAGTTTCGCGAGGCGCGAGATCTCGCGCCCCGTCGCGTGCGAGTCGGGGTGATACGCCCGAAGGGAGACGCGGGACGGCGCGGACGCGGCGCACGCCGCGCGTTGGCAGTCGCACGGAACGTCGATGACGACGGGCCCCGGCTTTCCGTGCGTCGCAATGTAAAAAGCCTGCGCGATCGTCTCGGGGATTTCGTCCGCGCTCTTGACGAGGAAGTTGTGCTTGGAGACCGAGCGCGTCAGCCCCACCGTGTCCGCCTCCTGAAAGGCGTCCGTCCCCATTTGATCCAAGGGCACCTGGCCGCAGACGAGGATGAGCGGCACGCCGTCCATCGCGGCGCACCCCAAACCCGTGATCGCGTTCGTGAGGCCGGGCCCGCTCGTCACGAAGACGAGGCCGACCTTGCCGCTCGCGCGCGCGTAGGCGTCGGCCATGTGGACGGCGCCCTGCTCGTGGCGGGCGAGGACGAAGCGGATGGGCGAGGCGCGGAGCGCGTCGAAGAGGTCGAGGACGTTGCCGCCGGGATAGCCGAAGAGGACGTGCGCACCCTCCCGGACAAGCCCGTCCACCAACGCGCGGGCCCCCGTTCGCGAGGCGGCCGATTTCATCGGAACGTGAGCCCCTTCCCGTCCTTCGAGAGCCGCGCGTGAACCGTCTTCTTCGCCTTGCCCGACAGGACGAAATCGGCGAGCGGATCCTCAAGCTCGTCCTGGAGGAGACGGCGCAGGGGACGCGCCCCCCACGCCTGGTCGGTGCGCTTGCCCAAGAGATAGTCGAGCACCTTGTCGTTGAGGCGCAGCGTGAGGTGCTGGGCGGCGAGACGCGCGGCGAGCGCGTCCACGCTCAACTTCAAGATGGCCTTGAGGTCGTTGTCCGAGAGCCGGCGGAAGACGACCGTCTCGTCGAAGCGGTTGAGGAGCTCCGGGCGGAACGTCCGCTTCGCCTCCGCGAGGAGTTTGTCCTTGAGGACGTCGAAACTCGTCTCGGCCGTCTCCTTCGCGAAGCCGAACGTCTGCCCTTCGCGGGCGAAGTCGAAGCCGAGGTTCGCCGTGCAGATGATCAGCGTGTTGCGGAAGTCGACGACGCGCCCCTGCCCGTCGGTGAGCCGCCCCTCGTCGAGAATCTGAAGGAGCATGTTGCAGACGTCCGCGTTCGCCTTCTCGAACTCGTCGAAGAGGACGATGGAGTAGGGGCGGCGGCGCACCTTCTCCGTCAGCTGGCCGCCCTCGTCGTAGCCGACGTAGCCGGGCGGCGAGCCCACGAGGCGCGAGGCGGAATACTTTTCCTGAAACTCCGACATGTCGAGCGTGATGAGGGCCTTCTCGTCGCCGTAGACCTTCTCGGCGAGCATCTTGGCGAGGAACGTCTTGCCGACGCCCGTGGGCCCCAGGAAGAGGAACGAGCCGACGGGACGCTTGGGGTCGCCCCGGAGCGCCCGGTTGCGGCGCAGGGCGCGGGCGACGGCGTGGACGGCCTCGTCCTGGCCGATGACCGTCTTGGCGAGAGACTTCTCGATCCCCAGCAAACGCTCCGCCGTCATCGCGTTCATCTTCTCGACGGGAACGCCGCTCATCGTCGCGACCGTCTCGGCCATGTCCTGCTCCGAAACCTCAATCGCCTCCTCCGCGTGCGACGATTTCCAGTCCTCCAACGCCGTCTGAAAGGC
>CAVKTW010000149.1:0-2209 GCA_963659085.1 Candidatus Methanomethylophilaceae archaeon
GTTTTTTGTTGAACGGTTCGCATGAAAATCATGCGGGCAAATTATACCAAAAATAAAGGAGGATTTTCCCTCGGAGGAAGAAAAAACCGACGCCAACGCCCGAAAGTCGCCTCGTCGGGGGTGACTTTCGGGCTTGGGGGGAAAGACGCGAGACGGCCGGCGCGGTCAGTTGACGTGGATCGTCATCTCGCCGATGACGTAGCCTTGGTCGTTGTAGGAACTCGCCGAGGCGCACGCGCCGTCGTAGGAGCCGGCGACGGAAAAGTCCCGGCCGTAGTCGTCGCACGTGAACTTGTAGCGGTTGAAGAGCACCCGCGCGACGACGTCCCCGTTGAACTCCTGGCGGAACTCAAGGCCGATGATGCGCATGCAGCCGTCCTGCGGCGACACCGACTGGACTTGGCACACATACGTCTTCGCGGCGGGGTCGCGCCGCTCGAAGTAGACCTTGCCGTCGAACGGCCCGCCCGGCACCCAGGAGCCGCCGATCTTCGCGGACGCGAGGCGGATCTTCTCGATGGGCGTCCCCTTGAGGACGACCTGCTCCGTCGAGTTGAGGAACTTCGTGACCGTCACGTCCTTCGGCGTCCCGTCGTCCGTGAAGGCGGGCTTGTAGCGCGACAGGGGCGTCGCGTCCGGGTAGACGCTCAGGATGACGCGCGCGAGGATGTTCGCCATGCGCTGATACCCCGCGTCGTTCGGGTGCAGGGCGACATCGATCGAGAGCGACGCGAGCTCCTCCTGCTCGCCGCACGTCGCGTAGAAGTCGGCGAGGGGGAACTTCTCGTAGGCGGCGATCTCGCGCACGATTTCGGCGTAGTCCTTGAGGTAGTAGCCCCCGTTCGTCTGTTGGGCGGCGCAGTCGTCGGGCAGATAGCCGCCGAACCCGTAGCCCTTGCGCGGCGTGCAGAGGATGATTTTCGCCTGCGGGTTCGCGGCGCGGATGTTGTTGATGACCTTGCGGTAGTTCGCCGCGAACGAGTTGTTGCCCGTGTCGTTCTTGTAGTCGTCCAGGGTGCCGGGGTTCACGCGGTTGCCCCAGTCGTTGATGCCGTGCTCGACCGTGTAGAGGTCGGCGACGCGCACTTGGGAAATCGCCGAGTTGACGCACCCGCCGCTGATGCCCGTGTTCTCGAAGCCGTCGAATTTGAGCTTCTCCATCACACGCGACTGATACCCCTTCTGGAACGAGCCGCCCGCGTGGCTGTTGTACCACGTGATCGACGTGCCGAGGCTGTTCCAGCGCACGGGGATGTAGTAGCCCTCGGACAGAGCCACCTTCGAGTCGGCGGCGGTGAGGCCCACGTCGAGTTTCTTGGGGGCGGCTTTGGCCTTCGCCACCTTCGGATGGGGCTTGGGCGCCTCGTCCGTCTTCGCGAGCCCCGTCTCCGTGGCGGCCTTTTTCTCGACAACAACCGTTTTCTTCTTCGCGGCGGCCGCACTCGGCTTGACGCCCATCTTCACGAGAGCCTCCGTCACCTGGTCGGCCATCGCGGCCATCCCCGTCTCGGAGGGATGTCCGTCGACGAGTTCGACGCCCGTCAACTCGACGGTGCGGATCTTGTAGCGCTTCGCCGCCTTGCGGATCGAGCCTTTCATGTCGTCCGTCAGCGACGGGTTGACGATGAACAGGGTCTTCGCCTTGGGATACCGCTTCTGGAGCGTCGCCAGCGTCTTGCCCAAGGCGGGGCGGAACGCCTTCATGTCGTCGGTCGTCCACTTCGACCACTTGTAGTCGCCCATGTCGGGGTTCGAGAGGACGTCGTTGCGCCCCGCGCAGATCAGGATGACGTCCGGGTTCGCCCCCAAATTGTCAAGACGCGCGGCGATGGCGCGGCCGGGGTTCGCCTCGCCCGAGACCTCCAGCGTCGTCACGCCCGCCCCGCTCCACGACTCGTTGGCGACGAGCGTCGCGTCGAACGCCTTGAGGACGCGGTTCGGCCACGACGCCTCCGACGTGGCGACGGCGTCGTCGTCGCCGAGGATCGAGACGCGCAGCTCCCGGGCCCCGAGGGGGAGGGAGAGGAACGACGCCGCCACGAGGGCGGACAGACAGGCAAAAGTGTTCGTTTTCATCGTCCTCGTATGATAGCAAAAGCCGCCCCTTTTCGCAATACTTTTTGCGCACGGAAATTATGACGCATTGCGAATAGGAACGAATGTGTCGCTCATCGGGGCGCATTGCTGCAAGCTTTTTCGGGTGCCCCGT
>CAVKTW010000150.1:0-2394 GCA_963659085.1 Candidatus Methanomethylophilaceae archaeon
CGCCCAGCAGGAGCCCGTTGATCCGGTAGTGGTATTTGGTCGAGCGCGCCAACACGATCAAGGCTCCAAGCTTGCCCGCTTCCTCGATGATGCCCGCGATGGGGGCGCCGATCCACGCGAGACTGTCCAACGGCAGACTATACAGCAACAGGGAAAGAATCAGGGAGAGGATGCCGCCGAGGAACACCAGCTTGAACATGCGGTAGAGCGAGACGTTGCGCCGCGCGTTCATCTCGAAGAAGAACAGAAGGATCGAGAGGGGAATCGCCATCGAACCCGACAGGATGAGTCCGGGAATCAGGTAGATGTTTTCAAACCACTCCAACGCGCACACGAAGAGGAAGTAGACGAGGACGGAGCCCATCAAGGCGCGGAAGAACATCCACGGCCTCGGCCAAGACGTGTCCACCTCCTCGATGGCGGGCGTCGTCAGAGGTGTGCCGACGCCCAGACGCAGCTCGGCCGCCTCCGGCGTGTGCTTCTTGAACACCTCGGCGAGCAAGGCGCTAAGGCTGAACCCCTCCAGCCGCTCGATGCCCGCGAACGCACGGAACTTCGCACCCGCCGTCTCGGCGCATCTCCGAACCCCCTCCTCCGAGAGGATCTCCCCGGCGCGGTTCAACGTCCCGCCCGCCGCGCCGCCTGTGGCCTCGCCGTTCTTGGCACCGCAACGGACGCAAAACGCCGCGCCCTCCGTCCACGCCGCGCCACAATTCTCGCAAAAACGCCGTCCTTCCATCTCGCCCTCCAATTTACCGTGAATTGATGTAGTCCGATTCGGCATCAAGCCGCCGCCGCTTGGATTTGCGGTATTCGAGTTCCTCCTCGAACAACTTCTGCTCCCGCTGATCGGCCTGCTGCTGGCGCTGGAGGCGCGCGCGCGCCTCTTCCAGAGCCGCCTGGGCGCGGACATCGCGCGTGGCGGCCTCCTCGGCCATGCGGTGTCGCTCCCTCTCGCGCTCAAGTTTCGCCTGCTCGGCGTCCTCCGCCAACTTCGCCGCCTCGCGTTCGCGCTCCAACTTCGCATTCTCGGCCTCTTCCACCAATCTCGCGGCATCGCGCTTGCGGGCGAGTTCCTGCTGATACTGGCGTTCCTCCTCGTCCCGGGCGGCTTGGGCCGCGGCGGCGCGACGCGCCTCGGCGGCCGCCATCACCTCGTCGCGGTCGAGCCCCAACAACTCCGAGACTAGATTGTCCGCCTCCCGATCCATGTAGGCGTCGGCGATTTCGGACGAGACGATGTCGGGATTGCGGAGGAGCAACTCCACCTTGGCGAGTTCGTCTTTCTTGCTCTCGATGAGCCGCTGGTTTTCGGCCATCTTCCGCGTCATGATCTGGAACACGTCATCCTTGATCTTGGCGTTGTAGACCATGAAGAGGCTCTGCAACTGGTTGCGCAAGTCGGCGGCCGCGAGCACCGCGTCGTTCGCGTCCGTCTTGCGGTCTTGGGCTGTCGCGTAGGACTTCGTGTATTTGTTGTTTTCGTAGATTCGGCGCACCGTCTTCTTCTCGGACTCCAAACGGTTCAACTCCCGGTCGATCTCCGCGACCTCCGGCGGATCGGGCGTCAGCGGCTTCTTGTTCACGATGCACTGGGAGCGCCGGCGCTTCAAGACACCCATCTTCTCGTCGATCTCCTTGACGGACGCCTCGTATTCCCGCTTGGCGTTGGCATCGATCTTGCGAACCTCGGCCGTGTAGACCTTGCTGTTGCTCTCGATCATGGTCTTCGTGTCGTTGTAGTTCTCGTTGACCATCTTCCATTCCGCCTTGAACTCCTCCAAAATCTCGGCGCACGAGTTGTCGCAGTATTTCTCGTAGATCTTGCGCACACGAGGGTCTTCAAGGATCTTCGCCAACCGACGGACACGGGCATCTTGCTTGAACTTGACTTTGCGAACCGTCGAGACTTTCTGGCTCTTGTTGTCAAAGACCATGGAACCGTCCGGGGCGATCACGGAAGACACGGTGTTCGTGACAAGTTTGTATTCCGGCACGGTGATGGAATTGAGGACTTTTCTGAACTCCGCCTTGTCCTTGGCGATCTCCTTGTTTTTGCGTTCCAATTCAACGATGATCCGTTCGCAATCGAGTTTCGTCCGAGTCAGCTTGCGCGACATTTCGAGGAGGTTGCGGTTTTGGGGCGTCAACTTGACATCACCCCAGGCCCAAGACGAAACCAACGCAAGGGCGATGGCCAGGATGTTTCTTCTCATAATCCGACTCCTTTTCACGATTCAACATTATACACAATATATGTCAGATAGGCATGTCCTGCTTCGGCATGTTGCCAGCCGATGATGAAGTTTCAACAAAAATTTCAGGTCACTCATCCTCATTCTCCTTCTCCCGTGTGTGATTAGAGGTTTCGTAAAATCCAATACGCGATTGTGA
>CAVKTW010000151.1:0-3830 GCA_963659085.1 Candidatus Methanomethylophilaceae archaeon
CGATTTAGGCTTTTTCGCCAACGTCCATTGTCGGTATTGAGACGGCCAAGAGAACGAGTGGCGAAAAAGGCGTAAATCGGACGCATTCTTCGGTCGGTTGGCTGCCCAGTTCCGTTCCCTTCCGCAGATTTCCGCGCCTTCCGTAGTAAAAACACCTCACACCCGACCCACACTTATGCACGAAGCCCCCTATTCTGCGAAGCGGGAATGCGCCGAAGCGAAGCGGAGGGCAGGTCGCCGAAGGCGATCGCGAAGCGATGCGCAAGCACCCGCGCGAGAGCCACACGGTTCGGAGTTTCTTACACCGCCTCGGACAGATTCTTCACTAAAACTCTGAAGTGCCACATTTCATGAACTGTGGACGAGGTTTGGAAACTCGTAGACTTCGGAGCGGAGGCGGGCGCGGCGTTTCGACGCGAGGTTCCAGGCCCAGAGGCGCAGGAGGTCGGGGAGGAGGCGCAGGCTGTCGCAAAGACCTAGCTTCGACCCGGCGACGTCCCGCCAGCGCGCGAGCGGCACCTCGACGACGCACGTCGAGAGCCACGCGCGCGGCACGCGCAGGAGCAGCTCGACGTCGAAGAGCCAGCGCGACAGGAACGGACGCGCGAAGACGCGCCAGGCGAACGCCCGCCGGAACACCTTCGCGCCGCACTGCGTGTCGTAGGCGCCGACGCCGAGGACGAGGCGGATGAGCGTCTTCATCGCGAATCCCGTGCAGTGGCGGAACACCTTCCGGTCGATCGCCGCGCCGAGATGCGGCCAGCGCGAGCCAATCGCCGCCTCGACCTCCGGGTTCGCGTCAAGGGCGCGGACGAATCCGTCCAGCTCGGAGAGCGGCGTCGCGAGGTCGGCGTCCCAGAAGCCGACGCACGCGCAGTCGGTGTGCGCGAGCAGCCAGTTCACGCCCGCGCGGACGGCCTCCGCCTTGCCGACGTTCTCCTTCAGGTAGAGCGCGCGGATCGAGGGCGAGAGATTCTCCAGATGCGCAATGACCTCGGCGGTGTCGTCCGTCGAGCCGTCGTCCACGAAGAGGAAAGTCAGGAACGGATAGTCGTCCAGCGCACGGAGGAACGAGTCGACGGCGAGCCGCTTCGCCTCGTTCTTGCAGGGGACGACGAGCGCGAGTGAGTTCATGGCCGCGCCTCCTTCGCCGCGTCCAGAGTCCCGTGGTAGAACTCGTGGGAGTATCGGTTGCGTTGATAGGGGGCGTCCGCGCCCATCATCTTGTCCGAGAAGAGACGTCCGCCGAGGAGCGCACCCGCAAGGACAATCACCGCCGCGCCGGCCGCCCAGGGGAAGGCGCGGGAGAGCGTCTCCTTCGGCGTCGCGAGTGCCGCGACGGCGGCGAAGAGCGGCACGACGGGCATCAGGTAGGCGAGCGGCACGCGGCTCGTCAGGCACCAGAACGCGACGATGCCGACGACGCCGAAGGCGAGCGGAGCCGCCTCGCCGCGAAAGAGGCGCGTCCAAACTCCAGCCGCCTTTTCGTCCGTCGTCTTTCCTCGGAAGCGCTGCCAGAGGACGAGCGGCGACCACGGGAGCGTGACCACGAGCGCCCAGACAAGCGCCATGCCCCGGAAGAACTCGCGTCCCGCGCCGTAGCGGTCGCCGTAGTCGTGGACGAGGAAGCGCTTGACGTTCTCGTTGACGAAGAAGTAGGTGAGGAAGCCGGGGTTCTCCCGCTCCATCAGCACGAACCACGGCGCGGCGATGGCAAAAAAGAGGGGGATTCCGAGCGCCCATCCGTAGCGGACGAATTCGCGGCGGCGGCGGTTGAAGACGCCCTCGGCGACGACGGGGAGGCCGAAGAGCGCGAGCGCGACCGGGCCTTTCGCGAGCATCCCGAACGCGAGCGCGGCGAAGACGCCGAGAGACCAGGCGCGGCGTTCCGTCTTCAGGTAGAGGACGTGGCAGAAGTAGGCGGAGGCGACGCAGGCGGTCAGGACGCCGTCCGGCATGCAGCACCCCGAAAGCGCGTAGAACGCGACGCAGGTCGAGGCGACGCCGACGGCGAGAAGCGCGCGTTCGCGTCCGGCGAGCGCGGAGACGCAGGCGAAGAGCAGCGCGAGCGCGGCGACGGACGCGAGGAGGTCGGGCAGGCGGACGGCGAACTCGCTTGTCCCGAAGGCGCGGCAGGCGAGCGCGCTGAGCTGGAACTGGAGGGGCGGCTTGCCGTCGAAGCTCTGGTAGCGTCCGTCGTAGGTGAAGCGCGGGACGAGGAAGTCGCCTGTCCGCGCCATGTTGGCGGAGATGGCGGCGTAGCGGGCCTCGGAGGTGTCGAAGACGGGGGCGGTCGCGGCGAGGAAGACGCGCGCGGCGAGCAGGGCGGCGAGGATGACGACAATTGTTCGTGTTTTCATGCCGCGTAGTCTACCGAACGCGGATGGCGGACACGTTGCCGCGAGATTGCCGTTTGGCAATGAAGAGGGGCTGCAATTATGCCATGTTCTTCTCCTGCCGCGCAATCGGCAGGAACGCGGTGAAGGTCGAGCCCTTGCCCTCCTCGGACACGCACGAGACCGTGCCGCCGTAGGAGGTCGCGATCGCCTTCACGAGCGCGAGCCCCAGCCCGTTCCCCGGCAGGTGCCGCGAGGCGTCCGCCCGCCAGAAGCGGCGGAACACGAACGGGACGTCCGCCGCCGCGATTCCGCAGCCGGTGTCCGCGACGGACAGCGCGACGCCGCCCTTTACCGACTTGAGAGCGACCGCGACGCGTCCGCCGCGCGGCGTGTATTTGACCGCGTTCTCGACGAGGTTCGCGAGCAGCCGCTGGATCTTCCCCTTGTGCCCGGAGAAGACGAGCGGGACGTCCGGCGTCTCGGCCGAGAGCGCCAGCCCCGCGTCCTCCGCGAGCGGCGCGTAGAGCTCGCACGCCTTCCGCACGACCTCGCCGAGGTCGACGTCCTCGCGCGGCGTGCGGTCGAGCCGCGTCTCGGTCTGCGAGATGTCGAGCATCGTGTTGACGAGCTCGAGCATCGCCTCGGTCTCGGACATCACCTGGCGGACGAGCGGGGCGTCCGCCGCGCCGCCGCCGGCGGACGACTCGGCGGCGAGCGAGAGGCGCGTGAGCGGCGTGCGCAGGTCGTGCGCGATGTCGTCCGTCAGGCGGCGGAGCTCGGCATACGCCCGATCCTTCTCCTCGACGAGGTCGTTGAGCCGTAGGATGCGTCCGCCAATGAAGAACGCAAGAAGCCCGGAGAATGCAGTGATGAGGAACGCGACGCCGCCGAGGACGAGAACCTGAACGGCGAGAAACCGCTCGATTTCCGTCACGTCGCGCGAAATTGCGACCGTGCGCCCATCGACGAGCGGGGCGACGCGAAAGCGCAGTGAAAGGTGCGGCCGGCCGTCAACCTTGTCGCCATGGGTGGAAAAGCGTCCCGAAGCGCGGCCTTCAGCGATCGCGTCTTGCAGACACGCGCGCACGCCCCTTGGCGACTTTGACGCATAGAGAACGCCGTTTGTCGCGTCGCAAATGACAACGGATGTCGCGTGGTGCTCCGAAACGTCGACTTCCATGCAATGGACAAATTCGTCCGTCAGGCCGCCGAACTCGGCGTATTCCGCCTGAAGATCCGTGAGGAGACGAGTGATGACGGCATCAACGCCGCCGAGAACATGCCGTCCGGAAAGCGCGAGGGCGAGTGCGCTCCCGGCGAGCGAGAGGACGCCGCTCGACAGGACGGCAAGGAGGACGAGCCGTCCGCGCAGCGAAAGCGACCGTCGTTCAGCGTTTGCCCAGGACATATCCGAACCCCCTGACGGTGTGCAAGATTTCCGCCTCGCCCTTCGTCTGGATCTTCGCGCGGAGGCGGCAGACGCGGCACTCG
>CAVKTW010000152.1:0-5704 GCA_963659085.1 Candidatus Methanomethylophilaceae archaeon
AGCTCAAGGAGGGCGGACTCGTCAACACGCGCCTCGCCGTGCCGCTCGAATCGTTAACTTCCGTGAAGGGCGAGATCTTCGTCGCGCTCGAGAACCTCCTTGACCGAGACTACGAGTATTATCCCGGCTATCCGATGGAGGGTCTCATGTGGTATCTCGGCTGCCGCGTCCGGTTTTAGCGGCGTTTTGCGGGTCGGGGCCGTCGTTCCAGTGTCGCCGAAAGTTGATTTTTCGGGCGGACTTATGGTAAAATACTCCTTGTGAACAGGAAAACATCTTCGCTGAAATACCGCCGCATCCTCCTGAAACTCTCCGGAGAGGTTTTGGGCAACAAGGAGACGGGCGAGTGCATCGACCCCAAGCATTTGGCGTTCATGGCCGAGCGCGTGAAGAAGATCCACGCGCTGGGGTGCGAAGTTGGCATCGTCTTGGGCGGCGGCAACATCTTTCGGGGCTTGACGGGCGCGGGCCAGGGCGTCAACCGCGTGACGGGCGACTCCATGGGGATGCTCGCGACGATCATCAACGCGCTCGCGATGATGAACGCGCTGGAGTCCATCGGCGTGCCGACGCGCGTGATGACGTCCATCGAGATGCCGAAACTCGCCGAGCCGTTCATCCAGCGCCGCGCCCTGCGCCACTTCGAGAAGGGGCGCGTCGTCATCTTCGGCGGCGGCACCGGCAACCCATACTTCTCGACCGACTCCGCCGCCGCGCTGAAGGCGAGCGAGATCGGCGCGGACGCGCTCCTCAAGGCGACGAAGGTGGACGGCGTCTACACGGCCGATCCGAAGAAAGACCCCAGCGCGAAGAAGTATGCCTCGCTCAAATACGAGACGGCGCTTGAGAAGCGTTTGCGCGTCATGGATTCGGCGGCGTTCGCCCTGTGCATGGACAACAACATCCCCATCGTCGTTTTCGACTTTTTCGACCCCAAGGCGCTTGAGGCCGTCGTCAAAGGCCGCGCCGTCGGCACGGTGGTGTGTTGAAGGGGAAGGTAGAAAAGTGGAAGGGTGGAAAAGTGGAAGGGTGGAAATGTGGAAAAATGCGGAGAGTGGAAGGGTTGATTTGACTTAATTTTAACAACACAAGAAACAGGAAAACATGGAAAACATTTCTGAAGTCGTCGCCGACGCGACAGCGAAAATCGCCAAGAGCTTCGAGGCGCTGAAGTCGCAGTTCTCCGGGTTGCGCACGGGCAAGGCGTCCCCCGCGATGGTCGATCAAATCAAGGTCGACTACTACGGCTGCCCCACGCCCATCAAGAACCTCGGCACGATCTCGACGCCCGAGCCGCGCCAGATCAAGATCACGCCGTTCGACCCGACCGTCCTCGACGCCGTCAACAAGGCGATCCTCGCCGCGAACATCGGCGTGACGCCGCAGACGGACGGCAAGGTGCTGCGCATCACGGTGCCCGAGCTCAACGAGGAGCGCCGCAAGGAAATCGTCAAGGTCGCGAAGACGCAGGCCGAATCGCAGAAGGTCGCCATGCGCAACGTCCGCCGCGACGCGAACGAGGCCGTCAAGAAGCTGGAAAAGGACAAGAAGTGCTCGGAAGACGAGATGAAGCAGGGGCTTGAAAAAATCCAGAAGGCGACCGACGACGGCATCGCCAAGATCGACGCCGAGCTGAAGGCCAAAGAGGCCGAGGTGATGGCCGTCTAAAAAAACGGAAGGAGGGGTTATGGCAGACGATGTTGAGATGACGCCCGTTGAGAACCAGGAGGTTCAGGCCTCGGAACCGCCGAAGGTCAACCCGCTCTCGATGGCCACTTCCGCGCCGGCGGCGGCCCCGAAAAGCCCGACGCCGACGATCCGCCGTCCGACGCTTGGCGCGGGCGCGGCGTTGCGCCCCGGGTTGAAGCTGCCCCCCAAGCCAGGGCTCGCGACGGGTCTCAAACTCCCGCCGAAGCCCAAGATGGCGACTGTCGCCGCGAAGCCCCTCATCCGCAAGCCCGGCGCGACGGTCATCGCCAAGCCCCTGCCGAAGCCTGTCGGAAGCCCCGTCGTCCCCGTCGACGCGCAGGGTGTCGGCAAGTTGCCGACCGTCGCGGCCAAGACGATTGACCGCGCCGAGGCCTCCGAGACGCCGATTCCCACGCCGAAGCCCTTGGAGGCGCTGAAGACAGTCACGCAGAAATTGAAAGGCGTGACGCAGAGCATTCCGCAGCAGGCGATTCTGCGCAAGACGGGCATCATCGCGGAATCCGCCGCGCAGACGGACGCGCAGAAGGAGGCCGCCAAGCACAAGACCTCGCGCATTTCCCTCTCGGACGCGATGGGTGTCGCGCCCGTCAAGGAGACGGCGGCACCCATGAAGACGATCCGCATCAAGCGTCCCGTCAACATGGCGTCCCCCGCCGGGGACTCCGGCGCGGCGTCGCCGTCCGGCGAGAGCGTCTCGATGACGCAGCGCAAGACCATCAAGATCTCGCGCGGCGGCCCCGTCCTTCCGTCGAAGAGCAAGTTCGCGATCAAGAAGCCCACCGCCGCGACCACGGCCGCGCCGACGGAGCCGGCGAACGCGGAGGTCGCCGACATCCCGGACATTCCGCAAATGGCCGCGCCCGTGCCGCCGCGTGTCGTCCCGAAGGAAGAGCCCTTTGGCGTCGCCGCGACAATCGCCGCGATCGTCAAACTGGTGGCGACGGTCGCCATCGGCGTTCTCGTCTACTACCTCTACGAGAACACGCAGCTGCCGCTCTCGTGCGGCGGTCTTGGCTGGGGCGTGTGAGACGCTCCCTGTCCATTGCCAAAGCGACGGCTCTTGAGGTTCTCTCGGAGCCGTTGACTTTATTGACGACGCTCGTCGCCCTGGCGTTGGCCGTGCTGACGCCGACGTGGCATTTCCACCAATTCGGCGAGCCGACGCGCATGGCTCGCGAGGCGGGGTTCTCGGCGGTGCTTGTCCTGGGAATCGTCCTCTCGTCATTCGGCGCGATCCGTTCCTTCCGCCGCGAGCTGGAGACGGGCACGTGGGAGATGGCGCTCGCCCACGCCGTCTCGGCGTCTCGCCTCTTCCTCTCGAAGGCCGGCGGTGTCGCGGTCGCCGTTTTTCTCGTGATGACCACCGTTTTCCTCGCGTCGTCCGTCGTCGTGATGGGTGCGGCGGAAGGGGGGCGCATCGCCGACGAGACGGGGGCGTTGGCGCGCGTGTGGGGGCCCGCCATCGCCGCCGGCGTGGCGACGATGGTTGTGCCGCTCGTCGCGGCGGCCGCGCTCAACCGCTTCGCGCGAAAGAGGTTCATCCTCTCGTCCTTGCTCCTCATGTTCCTCATGTCTGTTGCCGGCGCGGCTTGGGTTCTTTTTCGAGAGCCCGCGCTCTTCCGTGCGCTCGCCGTGGCGGCGCTCCCGCTCCTTGGGCTTGCGCTTCTTTTCGTCTCCGCCGCGTCCTGGGCCTCGTCGCGCTTCAAGGCTCATGTCGCCGCGTCGTGGATGGGCGTTCTTTTCCTCCTCTTCGTGCCGTTTCTGGGGAACTACTATCTCGCCGACACGCTTCTCAAAGGGGGGTGCGCGTCCGCGTCCTATGTCGCGCTCGCCCTCGTGGCGATTGTGCCCGCGTGCGGCGTTTTTCTCGTGTTGGGATCTTGGAGGAAAGGGGAGGAAGGTGGCGATGGACATCGTCAGTCTTAAGTCTGTCCGAAAGACGTTTCGCGACTTTTGGCTTCGCCCGACCGTCGAGGCCGTGAGCGGTCTTTCCATGACAATCGCGAAGGGCGAGGTTTTCGGCCTCTTGGGCCCGAACGGCTCGGGCAAGTCGACGACGATCAAGATGATCCTCGGCCTCTTGACGCCGACGTCGGGCGAGGTGCATCTCTTTGGCCTGCCGCCCCGCTCGCTTGAGGCGCGTCGTCGCTTGGGCTACCTCCCGGAGCTGAGTTCCCTGCATCCGTTCCTGACGGCGTCGGAGACGCTTGAATACTACGCCGGGCTCTGCGACCTCCCCCGCGCCGAGGCCAAATCGCGCGCGCGTGCGCTCCTCGCGATGGTGGGGCTTGAAAGCGTCGCCGCCCGCGCCGTTGGCGACTTCTCGAAAGGGATGGCCCGCCGCGTCGCGCTCGCCGCCTCGCTGATCGGCAAACCCGACCTCCTCGTCCTCGACGAGCCGACGTCGGGGCTCGACCCCGTGTCGACGAACGAGGTCAAAACGCTCGTCAAGACGCTGTCGGCGCAAGGCATGACAATCCTCATGACGTCCCACCTCCTCGCGGACGCGCAGGACGTGTGCGACCGCGTGCTGATCCTGGATCGCGGCCGCGCGCGCGCCGAGGGGCGCGTGTCGGAGCTGGGGACGAGTTTGGAGTCGTTCTTCCTCTCGCACGTGGGCGGCGGCGACACGTTCGCCGTGGCGGAGTTCCTGAAGTCGTGAACGCCTTTCTCGCCGCCTTTCGTTTGGAGATCGTCTCCTTCGCGCGGTCGAAGGCCCTCCTCCTCCTCCTCGCCGCGTCGCTCCTGTGGATGGTCGCGGCGCCTTTTTGGATCGAGGGCGACGGCACGCTCGATGGATTCCGCGAGCTCCTCGTCCGCTATTCATTGGGCGGCGTGTTCGCGCTTCTCACCGTCGCCTTGCTCGCCTCCGCGACAGGCGCGTTCGCCCGCGAGCGCGAGACGCACCGCCTGAGCCTCACGCTTGTGCGCCCCATCCGCCACGCCACGCTGGCGTTGGCGAAAGTTTGCGCCTTGACGTGCGTGGGCGCCGTCGTCTTGGCTGTGGCGTGTCTCTCGCTCTTATTGTATCCGTCCGTCGCGTGGGATCGTCCGGCGCGTCACCTCGTCTCGCCGATCCTCCCCTCCGTCCATGAGGAGGCGTCCCAAGCCTACGAGGCGTTCCTCAAAGATCCTCGGACGCCCGAGGCCGTGCGCCGCGCCAAACGCGCGGCGGTCGTGCGGCTTCTGGAGCAACGCGCGTTCGACCGCTACGAGTCCGTGCGGACGAATGGAACGGTCTCGCTCACGTTCCCGGCCGTCGACGCGCGGGGGGAGGATCTTCGCCTGCGCGTTCGCTTCGAGGGGCTTTTCAACGCCCGGCAGGATGTCCGGGGCGTGTTCCGGTTGGGCGACTACGAGGGCGTCCTCACGAATGTCACGCAGGCGGCGTTGGAGATTCCGCTCCGCGCGGCGGCGGGCGGCGCGGCGGCGACCGAGTTGACGTTCCACAACGAGTCGCCGCGCACGCTGATGTTCCGCCCTCGGCGCGACATCCAGCTGCTTTTCCCCGGAGGGACGTTCGCGCAGAATCTCGCCGCGTCCTATGTGGAGCTGCTCGCCCTCCTCGCGCTCGTGGTCGCATTCGGTGTCTTCCTCTCCGCCGCGCTCTCGCGCCCCGTCGCGCTCTTCGTCGCCCTCGCCCTCCTGGTCGTCGGCGAGATCAGCCCGCCCGTCATCGAGACGACGGCGGACGACTTGGAGGCGGGGCTTGTCGACCGCGTGAGCCTTGAGTTGACGCGCGTGTCCGCCTCCCTGACGCGGCCGTTCTCCGCCGTCGAGCCGATCTCGCGCCTCTCGCGGGACGTCACCGTCGAGTCGGACGAGATCCTCCGCGTTGTTCTCGTGGACGCCCTGCTCGCGCCCCTCCTCTTCGCGCTTCTCGCCGGCGCCGTGGCCTTGCGCCCGACCTAAGACGACGGCCGCGTTTCGTCCGCTCCTCCGTGTGCTTGCTTGGTCGGCGTGCAGCCGATTTCGGCGCAACGCTCTTGTCCTG
>CAVKTW010000153.1:0-5210 GCA_963659085.1 Candidatus Methanomethylophilaceae archaeon
TCGTCGCTCTTACCAAGCGGCGAGATCTCAAGAGTCGCCGCGGTGCTTGAACTTGACCCCTCCGCCCCAAGCCCGCCTCCTCGTGTGACCGCGAGGCACATGACGCGCTTGTGCGCTCTTTGCGTTCTTCCCTTATTTTTGGTATAATTCCACTCATTCTCTAACAGAAACAAGGAAGGATCTGAAAACATGAAAATTTCAATGCTGATGACGTGCCTCGTGGCGGCTTTCTGCGTGGCCGGTTGCCGCTACGGCAAGGTGAACGAGGGTCTGTCGGGCGAGGAGAACGCCGTGGACATCGCCTCGGGCAGCGACATTTCGGGCAGCGACATCGACGGGTCGGACGCGATGAGCGGCGACGCGGCCGCCGTCACCGAGGGCAAGTTCGAGGATCTCTACACGCGCTGCGACGACGTGAGTTTCTCGCCCGTCTACTTCGGGCTTGACTCGACGGTCATCGCGCAGGACGAGCTGGGCAAGGTGGAGGCCGTGGCGAGCCACCTGAAGGCGCAGGCCGACCGCGTGGTCGTCGTCGAGGGCCATTGCGACGAGCGCGGCTCGAACGAGTATAACATGTCGCTCGGCGAGAACCGCGCCATCATCATCCGCAACTACCTTGAGCAGACGGGCGTCGACGGCTCGCGCATTCAGACGCGCAGCTACGGCGAGGAGAAGCCCGCCGTTCTCGGCCACAACGAGGCGGCGTGGGCGAAGAACCGCCGTGGCGAGTTCGTGATCTTCAAGAAGTAAGATGATCCAGGCGGTCGTCTTCGACAGCGTCGGCTTCGGCGAGTGGCTTGTCCTGCTCGCCGTTGTTCTTGTCGTCGTCGGCCCGAAGAATTTGCCCTCGACGGCGCGGAAGCTCGGCAGCTACTACGCCAAGTTCTGCCGCGCGGCCGAGACGTTCAAGCGGCAGATTTTGGAGATGGATCGCGACCTGGAACGCGCGGCGGCGGAGGCCGAACGCGCCGTCCGCGAGACGGGCGAGAAGATCGACCGCGCCCTCGACGTCGAGACGGAGGCGGGCGGCGACGCGACGGAGAAGAGCGGCGACGCTGTTGACGTAGCCGAGAAGGGGGACGATGGCCATTCAGCCGCTGGGTGAGGACGGCCGCAACGACCCGCCGCGTCCGCTCCTTGAGCATCTGCTCGCCCTGCGCGACATGCTCGTCTTCGGGGCTCTCGCGTGGCTCGTCTGCGCGTGCGTCGCGGGCGTCTGCACGCCGTGGATCATGCAGTGGCTCAAATCCCCGGCGGGCGAGGACGGCCGGCTTTTGCAGGGGCTCGACCTCACGTCGGGCGTCTCGTCGATCATCTCCATCGCGGGCTGGGGCGGCACGGCGCTGGCGTTTCCCTTCATCGTCTACGCGATTCTGCGCTTCGTCTTCCCCGCCCTGACGAGGCGCGAGAAGGCGATGCTCCTGTCGATCCTCGTCGTCGGCACGCTCTTCTTCCTCGCGGGCGTCGTCGTCGCGTATGCGAAGACGCTCCCGTTGGTCGTCTCGACGTTCCAGGCCATCAACCGCTGGGTCGGCTTCGAGATGGAGGTTCTGCGAATCGAGAACTACATCTCCATCGTGCTGAAGACGATCATCGCCTTCGGCCTCGTCTTCCAGCTGCCGCTCATCATCTTCGTCCTCGGCTGGTTCGGCATCGTCTCGTCGCAGGCGCTGCGCGAGAAGCGGCGCATCGCCATCGTCCTCGCGTTCTTCGTCTCCATGTTCCTCACGCCCCCCGACCCCATGAGCCAAATCATCATGGCGGTGCCCCTGTGCATCCTCTATGAACTCTCCATCTGGGCGGTCTGGCTGAAGGAAAAGGGCACGTTCGGCTCGTGAACCGCCGCCGCAGCCTCGTCGCGTTCGGCTTTCTCGCCCTGATCGGCTTGGGGGCGATTCTCCTCTCCCTCCCCGTGGCGCGGACGGACGGGCGGTGGGGCGGCTTTCTCGACGCGCTTTTCATGTCCTGCTCGGCGGTCTGCGTGACGGGGCTGTCCGTCGTGGATCTCGCGGAGACCTACACGCGGGAGGGGCAGGTCATCCTCCTCGCCCTTGTCCAAGTGGGGTGTCTGGGGTTGATGACGTGCGGCACGTTCCTCCTGATCGCCGTGGGGCGGCGGCTCTCGCTCGCGCGCGAGTTCTCGCTCATGAACGCCTACGGCGTCGCGCAGATTCGCGGCATCCGAAGTTTGATCGCGTGGGTCGTGGGCTCGATGTTCCTCATCGAGGGGCTGGGCGCGTGTGCGCTCTACACGCGCTTCCACGACGTCTACAAAAGCGTCTACTACGCCGTGATGAGCTTCTGCAACGCGGGCTTCTCCCTGGAACCCACGTCCCTCGCCCCCTTTCGCGGCGACGCCTTCGTCCTCCTCGTCCTCGCGCTTGAGACGATCCTGGGCGGCATCGGCTTCCTCGTCCTCTACAACCTCTGCACCTTCCGCTTCCTGCGCCGTCCGTCCGGCGGGAAGGGGCGGCTCTCGCTCCACACGCGCGTCGTCCTCGCCTTCACGGCCGTCTTTCTCGCGCTCGGCTTCCTCGCCTTCTTCTGTTTGGAGGGGCGCGGGGCTCTCGCGGGCTGCCCGCTCGGCGAGAAGATCCTCCTGTCGTTCTATCAGGCGGTGACGCCGCGCACGTGCGGCTTCACGGTCGTGCCGACCGACGCGCTCGCCCCCGTCACGCGGCTTGTGTGCGAGGCGTTGATGTTCGTGGGTGGTGCGCCCGGCTCGGCGGCGGCGGGCGTCAAGGTGACGACCTTCGCCGTCCTCGCGCTGACGCTCGCGGCGATGTGGCGCGGCGAGGAGGAGACGGTCGTCTTCAAACGCGCCATCCCCTACGAGATCGTCCGCGAGGCGATCGTCATCGTGACGGTGACGGCGTTTTTCATCGCGCTCGTCTTCGCGCTCCTCCTCGTGACGGAGCAGGGGCGGGGTCTCTCCTCGGACGCCTTGTTCTTCGAGACGGTCTCGGCCGTCTCGACGGCGGGCCTTTCCATCGCCGACACGACGCGCCGCCTGTCGAACGAGGGTCGGCTCGTCATCATGTGCGCGATGTTCTTCGGCCGCCTCGGGGCCCTCTCCGTCGTGATGATGATCGGCGCGCGCGCCCCGCGCCGCCCGTTCCGCTACCCCACGGAGGAACTCGTCGTCGGGTAAAGGACACGCCTTGGCCTCATTCGTGGTCAAGCGAGCAGGGGGAAGAGTTGGAGGTGGGAAGCGGAGTTGAACCGCTGTAAGCGGATTTGCAGTCCGCGACCTAACCGCTCGGCCATCCCACCATCGGCAAGTTGGTGGAAATTGTATCAAAAATGAGGCCTCCTCGTCAAGGGCTTCTTGATTTTCAAGGCGATTTTTAGGATAATACAAAGACTATGAAAATTACTGAGGACATCCGGCTTGTTGGCGTCAACGATCACGACATCGACCTCTTCGAAGGGCAGTATCCCGTTCCCCGTGGCATGGCCTACAACTCGTATGTCGTCCTCGACGACCAGGTGACCGTCTTCGACACTGTGGACGCGCGTTTCGGCGACGAGTGGCTTCGGAACATCAAGGCCGAGATCGGCGGCCGACAGCCCGATTTCCTCGTCGTCCACCACATGGAGCCGGATCACTCCGCGAACATCGCGCGTTTCCTCGCCGCGTTCCCCTCGGCGAAGGTCGTCTCGTCCGCGCCCGCGTTCGCCATGATGAAAAACTTCTTCGGCACGGACTTCTCCGACCGCCGTGTCGTCGTCAAGGAGGGCGACACGCTCGCGACGGGTCGCCACACGTTCGCGTTCGTCGCCGCGCCGATGGTGCATTGGCCGGAGGTGATCGTCTCCTACGACACGTGCGACAAAGTCCTCTTCTCGGCGGACGGCTTCGGCAAGTTCGGCGCGAACGACGTGGAGGATCCCGAGGGCTGGGACTGCGAGGCGCGGCGCTACTACATCGGCATCGTCGGCAAGTTCGGCCCCCAAGTCCTCGCCCTCCTGAAGAAAGCCGCCGCGCTCGACATCCGCACCATCTGCCCGTTGCACGGCCCTGTCCTCGCGACGCCCGACGAGATCGGCCACGCGCTCAAACAGTATGCGACGTGGGCGGGCTACGCGGTCGAGTCGCCCGGCGTCCTCATCGCCTACACGTCCGTCTACGGCCACACGAAGGCGGCGGTCGAGTCCCTCGCCGCGAAACTCCGCGCCAAGGGCTGCCCCAAGGTCGTCGTCGCCGACCTCGCCCGCGACGAGATGTTCGAGACTGTCGAGGACGCCTTCCGCTACGGCAAGCTCGTCCTCGCGACGACGACCTACAACGGCGAGATCTTCCCCTTCATGCGCACCTTCATCAACCACCTGACGGAGCGCAACTACCAGAACCGCGCCGTCGGGTTCATCGAGAACGGCTCGTGGGCCCCGCGCGCGGCCGCCGTCATGAAGGGCCTCTTCGCGGCCTCGAAGAACATCACATTCGTGGAGCCGACGGTGACGGTCAGGGGCGCCCTCGCGCCGGAATCCGAGGCGCAGCTCGATGCCCTGTGCGACATTCTCATGCGCGACTGACATGGGTCCCCGCGTCGCCCCGCACGTTGCCGACCTGCCCAAAAGCGGCATACGAAAGTTCTTCGACATCGTCGCCCAGCGCAAGGACGTCATTTCGCTCGGCGTCGGCGAGCCGGATTTCGACACGCCCTGGCACGTCTCGCGCGCGGCCGTGACGTGCCTTGAGGACGGCGGGACGCACTACACCTCGAACCTCGGCACGCCGGAGCTCCGCCAGGCGGTCTGCCGCTATCTCGAACGACGCTTCCACGCGACGTTCGACTGGCAGGGCGAAGTCCTCGCGACGGTCGGCGTCTCGGAGGCGATTGACCTCGCCATCCGCGCGCTCTGCTCGCCCGGCGACGAGGTGCTCTACCACGAGCCGTGCTTCGTCTCCTACGCCGCGACGATCCGCCTCGCCCACGCCGTCCCCGTCTGCGTCGAGACGCGCGTTGAGGACGCGTTCCGCCTGACCGTCGAGGCCTTGGAGAAGAAGGTGACGCCGAAGACGAAGGCGTTGCTCCTCAACTTCCCGTGCAATCCGACGGGGGCCGTCCTCTCGGTGGACGACATGAAGGCGATCTTGGAGTTCGTCGAACGACACGACCTCATTCTCCTCGCGGACGAAGTCTACTCCGAGCTCAACTACGCGGCGGTCGGGGAGGACCCGGCGGACGAGAAGAAGCCGCTCGTCT
>CAVKTW010000154.1:0-5830 GCA_963659085.1 Candidatus Methanomethylophilaceae archaeon
GATTTGAGGGAAGCCACGAACAGGATCGCCGCGCAAGGCGAGAAAGTCTCGCGCATCCGCGAGGAAGTCGCCAAGGTCATTGTCGGTCAGGAGAAGCTCGTCGACCGGCTCATCCTCGCGCTCGCGACGGGCGGGCACATCCTTTTGGAGGGCGTGCCGGGTCTCGCGAAGACGCTCTCCGTGAACACGCTCGCGAAGGTCATCTCCCTCTCGTTCCGGCGCATCTCCTTCACGCCCGACTTGTTGCCCGCCGATGTCGTCGGCACGCTCATCTACTCGCCCAAGACGGGCGAGTTCACGCCGAAGAAAGGGCCCGTCTTCACGAACCTCCTCTTGGCGGACGAGATCAACCGCGCCCCCGCGAAGGTGCAGTCCGCGCTGTTGGAGGCGATGCAGGAGCGTCAGGTGACGATTGGCGACGAGACGTATCCCCTGCCGCAGCCGTTCCTCGTCCTCGCGACGCAGAACCCGCTGGAGCAGGAGGGGACGTATCCGCTCCCGGAGGCGCAGGTGGATCGCTTCATGTTCAAGTGCCTCGTCGAGACGCCCTCGAAGGCCGACGAGCGGCGCATCATGCAGCGTTTCGCCGAGCAGGCGGCCGCGCCCGAGGCGAAGGCGATCTGCGCGGCCGACGACATCCGCGAGCTGCGCGAGACGATGCGCGACGTCTACTGCGACGAGAAGGTGGGCGACTACATCCTCGACATCGTCTTCAAGACGCGCGAGCCGAACGAGATGATCCAGAACGGCGCGAGCCCCCGCGCGACGCTCGCGCTCAACCTCGCCGCGCGCGGCCACGCGCTCCTGCGCGGACGCGCCTACGCGACGCCGCAGGATGTCAAGGAGGTCGTCCACGACGTCCTGCGCCACCGCATTCTCCTCACCTACGAGGCGGAGGCGGAGGGGCTGACGAGCGACAAGATGATCGACAAGATCCTCGACCAAGTTCCCGTGCCGTAAAAAGGAACGCGCCGCCGTGACGAACGTTCAGGAGTTGATGGCGAAGGTGGGGAAGATCAGGATCCTCACGAACAAGTTGATCGACGATCAGCTCGCCGGCGACTATCACTCCTCGTTCAAGGGGCAGGGCGTCGAGTTCGACGAGGTGCGCCCCTACCTCGTCGGCGACGACGTCCGCGCCATCGACTGGAACGTGACCGCGAAGACCGGCATCCCCCACATCAAACGCTTCGCCGAGGAGCGCGAGTTGACGATCCTCTTTTTGGTGGACGTCTCCGGGTCGCAGACCTACGGCAGTGTGGGGCGCTCAAAGATGGAGCTCGCCGCCGAGGTGACGGCTCTCTTGGCGCTGACGGCGATCCGCAACCAGGACAAGATCGGGCTCATCCTCTTCTCCGACCGCCTCGTCAAGTTCCTGCCGCCGCGCAAGGGGCGCGACAGCGTCATGCGTTTGGCGCGTGAGGTCTTGGCGTCCGAGGAGGAGGCCGCCGGCGGCACGGATCTTGAGGGGATGCTCAAGTTCCTGAACGGCGTTCAGAAGCGTCGCGCCGTTGTGTTCCTCGTGAGCGATTTCCTTTTTGGGGACGAGAAGTGGAAAAGTGGAAAGGTGGAAGAGTGGAAAGGTGGGAAAGGGGGAAGGTGGAAGAGTGCGAATGAGGAGGAGTGGAAAAGCGGGGGTGTGGCGGAGTCTGTTCGGAAACTGCTGCGGGCGACGGCGCACCATCACGACCTCATCTGCGTGCCGGTGAGCGACCCGGCGGAGAGCGCGTTGCCGGACGTCGGCCTCGTCGAGTTGGAAGATCCCGAGACCGGCGACGTGCAGCTCGTGGACACGTCGAGCGCGTCCGTGCGCCGCGCCTTCGCGGAGGCGGCCACGCGCGAGCGTGAGGATTTGTTCAAGTTTTTCAGGAAAGAGGGCTTGGAGACGCTCGCCATCGACACGTCGAAGCCCTACATCCGGGACATCCGCGCCTTCTTCAAGCGGCGCGCGCGCAAGAGGGTTTGACAATGGCGGAACTGGTCATTCGTGGTGGTCGCAAGGTGTCGGGGACGCATCGCGTGCCGGGGAACAAGAACGCCGTTCTGCCGATGATCGCCGCCGCGCTTCTGACGGAGGAACCCGTCACGCTGGAGAACGTGCCGGAGATCGACGACGTCCGCTCCATGCTCGCCGCCGCCGAGTCCTTCGGCGTGCGCGTCTCGCGCGACCTCGACGCGGGGACGGTCACGCTCTGCGCCGCGACGCTCAAGACCTCGCGGATCGAGCCCGCGCTCGCGGCGAAAATCCGCACGTCCTTCCTCTTCGCGGGGCCCTTGCTGGCGCGTCTCGGACGCGCCGTCCTGCCGCCGCCGGGGGGCGACGCCATCGGCCACCGCCGCCTCGACACGCATTTCGACGGCTTCCGCGCCTTGGGGGCGAAGGCGACGCTGGGGAAGGACGCCCTCTCGTTCCGTGGCAAACTCCGCGGCGCCAAGATCCTCCTCGACGAGGCCTCGGTGACGGCGACGGAGAACATCCTCATGGCCGCCTCGCTCGCGGCGGGCGAGACCGTCATTTCCCACGCGGCGTGCGAGCCGCACGTCGTCGACCTCGCGAACCTCCTGCGCGCGATGGGGGCCGACATCGAGGGCGCGGGGACGAACCGCCTCGTCATTCGCGGCGTCGCCTCGCTCCACGGGGCCCGCGCGCGCGTCGGGTGCGACTACATCGAGGCGGGCAGCTACCTCGCCGCCGCCGCCGTGACGAAGGGGGAAATCCTCTTGGAGAACATCGACCCCGAACCGTTCGAGGTCTTGGAGAAGGCCTACGCCCGCTTCGGCGTGACGTGGACGATTGACGCGGCGGCGCGGACGCTCCGCTTCGTGTCCACGCGCAAGTCCCTCAAGATGACCTACGACCTCGGCGACGCGATTCCGTCCGTCGCCGACGGGCCGTGGCCGGCGTTCCCGTCGGATCTCCTCTCGATCCTCATCGTCCTCGCCGCGCAGTCTCGCGGCACGTGTCTCTTCTTCGAGAAGATGTTCGAGTCGCGCCTCTATTTCGTCGACCACCTGCGGCAAATGGGCGCGAAGATCGTCGCGTGCGACCCGCACCGCGTCGTCGTGACGGGGCCCTCGCGTTTGTCGGGCGGCGTGGTGAGTTCCAACGACATCCGCGCCGGCATCTCCCTCGTCATCGCGGCGTTGACCGCCAAGGGGACGACGCGCATCCTCAACGCCGAGTCCATCGACCGGGGCTACGTCAATGTTGAGAAGTCCCTCGCCGACTTGGGCGCGGTCATCGAAAGGAAGTCGCCGTGATCGCCGCGCTTCTTTTCGCTGTCGCGCTTCTCTCGGCCGAGCGTGGCGGGGTGTCGCTCGATGTCTCCGCCGATTCGCGCGCGGTTGATCCCGCCGAGAGCGTTTTCTTGACGGTTGACCTCGCCGTCGCCGCCGGCCACACGGCGGAACTCCCCGATCTGCGGACTCGCGCGGAGGGCTTCTCCTTGGCGGAGGATTTCGCGGGCGAGCGTCAAGTCGCCGCCGACGGCTCGTTCCGCCAAACGGCCAAGTGGCGGCTTGTGCCGGAGCCCCGCGCGTCCGTCTACAAGATTCGCGCCTTCGTCGTCAAGGCCGACGGCGGGGCGGGCGATTTCGTCGCGGGGCCCATCTACTTCGATTCGCCGCGCTATGAGAGCGTCGCGGGCGAGATGGAGGTCTCCCCCACGAAAGACCTGCCACCGCTTTCGTGGAAACTCGCGTGCTGGATTCTTCTCGCGCTCGCGCTCGCCGCGCTCCTCGTGGCGGGGGTTGTTTTCCTCGTCAGGCTGGCGTTCCGCAAGGTGCGCGAGCACCGCATGAGCCCCTTGGAGCGGGCGTGGGCGGAGCTTGAGCGGCTTCTCAAGAGGAAGTGGCCCTCGCGCGGGCGGACGAAGGACTTTTACGTCGAACTCACCATGGTCGTCCGCCGCTACGTCCAGCGCGCGTATGGCGTCAAGGCCCCGCACTTGACGACGGAGGAGTTTTTCGACGCGCTATCCACCACGCTCCACCAATCGGACGAGCAGGCCGCGCGGCTGCGCGACTTCCTCTCGCAGGCCGATCTCGTCAAGTTCGCCGGCGTGCGGGCGGACGAGGCGATGGTCGGCGCGGCGGTCGCCTCGGCGCGGACATTTCTTCAGAAAGACCAACAAGGAGAACCTCATGGCCCTCAACATCGTCACGGACATTGACAGCCGCATCCCCGTCAGAAACGCCCTCGTCAGCGTGAGCGACAAAACGAACCTCGACGCGCTCGCGCGCGGCCTCGTGAAGGCTTGCCCGGGGCTGAAGATCTACTCGACCGGGGGGACGTTCGCGGCGATCCGCGAGGCGTTGGGCGAGGCGGCCGACCAGACGCTCGTGCCCGTCTCCACCTACACGGGGCAGCCGGAGATGCAGGGCGGGCTTGTGAAGACGCTCGACTTCAAGATCTACATGGGGCTTCTTTCGGAGACCTACAACGAGGCGCACCAAGATGACATGAAGCGGCTCGCGGCGGTGCCCATCGACCTCGTCGTCGTCAACCTCTATCCGTTCCGCGAGACGGTTCGCCGCGCGGACGTGACCCCGGAGATGGCGCGCACGAACATCGACATCGGCGGGCCCTGCATGGTTCGCGCGTCGGCGAAGAACTACCTGCGCGTCGCGTCCGTCACCGATCCGTTGGACTACGCCAACCTCGTGACGGAGCTCGCCGACCACGGCGGCACGATTGGCCTCGACACACGCTTCAAGCTGATGAAAAAAGCGTTCGCCCACACGGCCGCCTACGACGCGGCGATCGCGGATTATTTCTCGCGCGTGCCGTTCGAGTCCGTCAACGCGACCTACGCGCAACATTGACCGTCATCCACCTTGTCCCGGCCTTGGAGGAGGGCGGCGTCGAGCGCGTCGTCCTCTCCTTGAACCGCCTCCTCGTCCGCGAGGGGGTGCGCTCCGTCGTCCTCTCGCGCGGTGGAAAACTCGTACCGCAGATTGAGCGCGACGGCGGGCGTCATGGGACCGTCGACTTAAAGTCAAAGAACCCGCTCACCTTTCCGACGCGCGTTCTCAAACTGCGCACGATTCTCCGCGCCCTGCGGGCGGAATCCGGCGGCGAGCCGTGCGTCGTCTGCGCCCACTCGCGCGTGCCGGCGTGGCTCTTTCTCGCCGCGAACCGCGCGTTGGGTCTTAAGTGGATCACCTACGCGCACGGGGCGAACAGCGTCTCGCGCTACTCGGCGGTGATGACGAAGGGCGATTTCATCGTCACGCCGTCGCGGTTTCTCGCCTCGTTCCTCCGCGCGAACTACGGCGACGCACTCGCGCCGCGTCTGCGCGTCATTTCGCCCGCCGTCGACTTGGGCCGCTTCGACGAACACGCGCTCGACGCGGGCGTTCGGGAGCGGTTGCGGTGCTTGTGGGGGCTTGAGCCGGGCGACCGGGTGGTGATGTCCATTGGACGGCTCACGCCGCTCAAGGGCTTCGACCACTTGATCCGTGATCTGGCGGGGCGGCTTGATGTCGAGCCTGACCCCTCGTGGGGCGATGTCCTGCGCGGGGAGCGGACGAAACTCGTCATCGTGGGCGGGGCGGACACGCGGCACAAGTCGTATGAGGACGAGTTGAAGCGCCTCGCCGCCTCGCTCGGCGTGGCCGGGCGCGTGGTGTTCGCGGGGCCCCAGTCGAACATCCCGGAATGCCTCTCGCTCGCCGACGAGGTTGTCTCGGGCAATGTCGAGAAGCCCGAATCGTTCGGGCTTTCCGTTTTGGAGGCGTCCGCCATGAACCGCCCCGTCCGCGCCTTGCGCCGCTTCGGGGGCGTGGACGAGATTCTGACGGCGCTCGCCGCGTTCCGCGCCGCGCATCC
>CAVKTW010000155.1:0-2277 GCA_963659085.1 Candidatus Methanomethylophilaceae archaeon
TCGCCGTCTACGCCTTCTTCGCCGGACGCGCCCCGGCGCACGTCGAGATCCTGACGGGCGGCGTGATGATCGGCGCGTTCTTCATGGCGACGGACTACGTGACCTCGCCGACGACCGCTCTCGGCAAGGTGATTTTCGGCTGCGGGTGCGGACTCCTCACGATGCTTATCCGGGAGTTCGGCTCGTATCCGGAAGGGTGCTCCTTCGCGATCCTCATCATGAACGCGGTCTGCCCGCTCATCAACCGCTGGACGCAGCCCAAGCCGTTCGGCGGCGGCAAGGCAAGCTAAACTGTGGTATAATATCACCCATGAAGTTTGAAGAGAACCTAAAGACGCTTGAGTCGCTCGTCGCGAAGATGGAGGGCGGGCAGTTGAACTTGGACGAGATGATCCAGGCCTTCGAGCAGGGGCGCGCGCTCGTCAAGACGTGCCAGGACGACTTGGAGTCCATCCGCCTCAAAATCGAGAAAGTCACGAAATCAGGCGCCGTCGAGCCGCTCACCCCATGAAGACCATCTACGTTCAGGCGCAGGCCGACCACATCGAATCGCTCTTCCGCGCCTCGCCGCTCGCCGCCATCGAGGAGCTCGTCTGGAACGCGCTTGACGCGGATGCGCGGGAGATTCAGGTCGACCTCATCTTGAATCCGCTCGGCGGCGTCCAGTCCGTCCGCGTCTGCGACAACGGCCTTGGCGTCGACATCCTTCAGGCCGACAGGACGTTCGGCTTCCTCGGCGGCAGCTGGAAGCGCGACGGCGGGACGACGCCTCTCGCGGGGCGGCGCCTCCACGGCCGCCACGGGCGGGGTCGCTTCCGCGCGTTCGCCCTAGGCTCGACGGTGGAATGGCGGACGACGACCCGCGTGGGCGGGGAACTCCTCTCTTACGTCCTGCGCGGCGAAGCGGCCCGCCCCGGCGAATTCGTCTTGACGGAGGCCGTCTCGCCCGGCCCCGCGACGGGCACGGAGGTCTTCATCGACAACGTCCGCGCGAGCGTCGACTCCCTTCTTGACGCGGGCGAGACCGTCCAAGACCTCGCCTCGCGGTTCGCGCTCTACCTGAAGAGCTACCCGGATGTGAGGATCTACTTCAACGGCCTGCCCGTCACGCCGGTCATCGTCGAGAAGAAACGCGCCACCTACACATTCACGCTGGAGAACGCGCCGGAGGCGAAACTCGAAATCATCGAGTGGAAGCGCAAGTTCGCGGGTTCCGGCAAACTCGTCTTCTCGGGGCCCGACGGCTTCGAGCTTTACGAGCGGCCGTCCTTCGTCCGCTCCAAAGTCGACGCCTCCTACACGGCCTACCTCGTCTCGCCGCGCTTTCCCGCCCTGCAGGCGGAGAACGCCTTGGTCATGGAGGAGTTGAACCCGGAGGTGCGCCTCTACCTCGACAAGGCGAAGGAACTTTTGAAAGCGCACTTCCTCGCCTCGGCCGAGGAGAAGACCGCCTTCGAGCGCGACTGGGAGACGCGCCTCGCCGCGCTCTCGGTCAGCGAGAAAAAGACGCTTCTCGCCCTCTTGAAGAAATCGCTGAAACGTTCCGACAAGGCGGCCTCATGAAGGCGGTCGTCGTTCTTTCGGGCGGGCAGGACTCGGCGACGTGCCTCGCGCTCGCCGTCCGTGCGCACGGGGCGGACAACGTGGCGGCCATCACGTTCGCCTACGGACAACGCCACGCGGTTGAGACGACTTACGCGCGCCGCTTGGCGAAGCATTTTCGCGTCGCCGCCCACAAGGTCGTGAAATTGTCCTTCTACCGCGAGCTGACGACGAACGCGCTGCTCGACCCCACGATGAAGATCACGCGCAAGAAAGGCTCGTCCTGTCCGACGACCGTTGTGGAAGGGCGCAACGCCTTTTTCCTCTTGGCGGCGGCCGTCTGGGCGAAGGCGCTTGGCGCGACTGTTCTTTACACGGGCGTGTCCGAGGCGGATTTCTCCGGCTATCCCGATTGCCGCGAAGCGTTCATCAAGTCCCAGGAGAAGACGCTTCGCCTCGCGCTCGACTATCCCATCGCCATCAAAACGCCTTTCATCCACAAGACGAAGGCGCAGGAATGGGCGCTCGCCGCCGAGCTCGGCATCCTCGATCTCGTCAAGAACGGGACTGTCACGTGCTACAACGGCATCCCGGGCTCCGGCTGCGGCAAATGCCCCGCCTGCAAGTTGCGTGCGCGCGGCCTCCGCGAGTTCGAGAAGACGCTGCCGAAGAAGCGGCCGATTTCGGGGTGAAGAGACGGCGAACCCCGCCCGTCCTTGACGGCGACACGCGGCA
>CAVKTW010000156.1:0-3951 GCA_963659085.1 Candidatus Methanomethylophilaceae archaeon
CGCGATCAGCAGACGGATGAAGAAGTAGCCGCCGATGGGGATGGGCCCCAAGTGGCGGATGCCGACGAGCGGCAGGACGACGAGCAAGACGGCGGCCACGCGCCCGACGATCATCGCCAGATACGTCGCCTTCAACCGTGGGAAGAAGAGGCACATCCCCGCGCGGAAGATGCGCCCCCCGTCCATCGGGAGCGCGGGCAGGAGGTTGAAGAGCGCGAGCGTGAAGTTGAGGACGGCCGTGTAATAAAGGACGTTGAGCAGCCAGACGCTCCCGATAAAGTCCAACCCCAACAGCGTCCACGCCAACGAACCCAGCACGAACGAGACGAGGGGGCCCGCCGCGGCCGTCAGAAACTCCTGCCACGCCTTGCGCGGCAGGGCGACGAGCGAGGCGCACCCGCCGAGCAGCGAGAGCGTGATGCGGGTCGTCCGATAGCCGAACGCGGCCGCCATGCGCGAATGCCCCAGCTCGTGCAGGACGATGGAGAGGGCCAGGACGAAGGCGAACGCCAAGCCATAGCCCAAGGGCGCGTCGAAGCAGAAGAGCAGGAGGATGATCGCGAACGAGATGTCGAGGTCGATGGGGACCCCGAACAGGTCGCACAGGTGGAAGGCGCGGTTCTCGAAGAAGATCATGTGTTCTTGATGAGGCCGAAGGGGCTCAACGTGGTGTGCGGTTCGACATCCTTGAGGACGGGCGTGCCACAGGCGACGACCGCCCCCTCGCCCACGCGCATCCCGGGCGCGGTGCAGCTGTTCGTCCCCATGACGACGTCCGCGCCGAGCGTGGTGTGGCCGGAGAGCGAGACGCCCGGCGCGATGTTGGCGAAGTCGCCCACGACCGAATCGTGGCCGACGCCGGCGCGCGCGTTGATGATCGCGAACTTGCCGATCTCGGTGCCGACCGAGACGACCGCCTCGCACGCGACGTAGGTGCCGTGGCGGAACTCCGTCGTCGGCGCGACCTGCGCGGACGGGTCGATGAGCGCGGGGAAGTCGTGGCCGCGCAACCGGGCGTAAATCGCGCGGCGGATGGCGTTGTCGCCGATGGCGATGAAGACGGAGGCGCCGGGGTTGTCCTTGGAGGCCTTCTCGGGCGAGCCGAGGAGCGGGTAGCCCTCGAAGTTGCCCGTCGCCTTCGTCGCGTCGTCGTCCGCGAAGCCGATGACGCGCCACAGCGGCTGCTGCGCGAGGGCGTTGATGCGTTCGACGGTCCAGACCGCCTCGCGGCCGAAGCCGCCCGCGCCGACGATGAACAGATCTTTCATGGTGTCAGTCTCCTTTTCCTGAAAAGCCGAAACAAGCGGAACTCAAAACCCCAGGAGGTTGTTCGTCTGCTCCTTGCGAATCTCCTGCTCGTCCGTCCAGACGAGTTCGCCGGAGGCGAGATCCTTCAAGTTGAGCGTGAACTTGTAGTAGCGGTCGGTGACGCCGTTCGTCTGGTTGCGCATCTCCGTCAAGGCCCCGTAGAGATACATCTGCGCCGCGCTCTGTTTCCCCGCCCGGACGGCCTTCTTTTGATCGGTGAGGCCCTGAAGCGCCTGGTCGTTCATGAACTGGAGGTCGTCCGCCGCCGTCGTGCGATCCATGAAGCGGAACTTGCGCGACCGCAAGAGCTTCGTGCGGATCGAGTCGGTGATCGAGACCATGTCCAAGTGCATCGTCGAGCGGTTCTGGAACTGCGCGATGTCGAGGACGGGGCGGCGGCCGCCGACCTCCGCGATGAAATCCTGGTCGGCAAGCATGGAGTCGACCATCTTCTCCACCGTGCGGCGGACGTCCTGCGGCTCAAGCGCGGCCGTCTTCGCCTTCAAGTCGAGTTGCGTTTCGCGGGCGACCGTCGTCGCGCACCCGGAGGCGAGCGCGGTCAGCGTGAGCAGGGCCATCAATGTTTTCATGTCTTTTTCTCCTTTATCTTAAAGCGAAAGTGTCAGTGTCCGAACAAGGTTGCCGCAGTCGGCGATCCAAACGAGTTTCGTCTCGCCCGCGCGCAACTCGACGGGAATCTCAAGTTGCCGCGCCCGCGTCAACACGCCAATCCGATGCGCCCCCGGCGTCATCGCCCCGTCGACGAAGAGCTGCTGCCCGTCGGGAAGCGTCGCCCAGCTGCGCGTGTCCGCCCGGCGCACGGACGACGCGACGGCGTTGACCGCGAGGACGGCGAGCTGCGCATACTCGTTGCCAGCGGCGTTCACCGCCGCCTGCGCCCCGGCCTGCACGGCCGCGCGCGAAATGTTGCGGACGATCACGCCGGGAAGCTGCTCGTCGAGGTCCCGCGCCGCCAACGCCCGGATGTCGAGCGCGGGGGAGGCGGCGACGGGTGCCGCGCCCACGCCCGTAATCGCCACCGCGCCGGGCGCGAACGGAGACTTTTCCGCGTAAGTCGGGATGTCGATGGACATGGCCGTGTAAATCGGCACGGGAATCTTGACCGATTGCCGCATGGGGACAAGCCCCTCCTCGTAGAGAATGAGGAGTTTCGCGTGTCCCGCCGCCGGTGTCTTCGCGCCCGCGTCCGCGCGCGCGGCCTCCGCCGCGAAGACGGGGTTCTTCGGCCGGCACGCCGCCGCCTTGCGATACGACTGCCACGCCATCTCCGTCTCGCCGTTCGTCTCGAAGAGCGCACCCGTAAGCCACCACAAGACGGGGTTCTCCCACGAGTTGCGCGTCGAGGCCATCATCTCCTGAAGCGCGGCGGACTGCGAGGCGTAGACGCGCCCGCCCGCCGCCGCTTCCTGTCCGCCACCATCCGACGCGCGTTTCGCCACGTCCGCGCCGTAGGTGTCGGCGAGGGCATCCTGCACGTAGACGGCGAGCCGCGCGTCCACGAGCGCGTCGTCGCGCCGTCCGTTCGCCAACTGGGCGAGAATGCCGTATTCGAGCGCGAGGTTGATTTCGTAGGGCGCGAGATAATACTCGCGGGTGCGGTCGTCCGTCACGGTCGCGGCGAGCGCCGTGTTGCCGACGTCGCCGAGTTTGATGACGGGCGTCGCCTCCTTGCGGTCGATGGCCGCGTCAATCGCCGCGCGGAAATAGCCCTCGGCCTTCGCGGTGTCGCCGGCGAGAAGCGCGAGCCGCCCCGCCTCCACAGCACCGAGGTTCTTCGAGTAAACGGAATTGGTCGCGAGGTTCTCGCCCCACGCCAACGCGGCGGCGGGCGCACCCGAGAGGACATCCGCGCGGGCGCGGCGAACCTCCTCGTCCACCGAGACGCACCCCGCGAGCGCAACAGCCAGAAGCAGCGCCGATGCTCGCGCGAGTCCCGTCACGGACGCTCGACCTTGATGGTGGGGTGGGCACCTCCCACGTCGCGCCACTTGGACGTGTCGATGTTCACCTTCACGTTCCGCGCGGAGGCGGCCTCG
Organism: Candidatus Methanomethylophilaceae archaeon; assembly: GCA_963659085.1. Lineage (GTDB taxonomy): Bacteria > Verrucomicrobiota > Kiritimatiellia > RFP12 > UBA1067 > UBA1067. Next base: position 3,366 of record CAVKTW010000156.1, read on the forward strand.
GCATAGCGGCGGGCGAGGTCGGCGCGGAGCGCCTCGACAGTGCCCCATTTGCGGACGCCCTCGTCGGACATCTCCAAGGCGAGGTCGAGACTCGTCCCCTCCTGAATGTTGACCGTCGCCTCGTAGGGATCCATCCACGCGCGTGTGACGCGCAGTTTGTGAAGCCCCTTCGTCGCGGTGAAATCCCCGGGCGCCGAGCCGATGACGACGCCGTCGAGTTCGACGGACGCGCCGCCCACGACCTTGCGCAACTCCTGAAGCTGCTCGCCGGACGCGCCGCGCGTCTGCGACTCAAGTTCCGCGACCGTGCGGTCGATGGAGGTCTGGACATGGAACGTCACGAGCGTGGCGGCCGTCGCCGACGGATCGCGCCACGAGGCCGCCTTCGTTGCCACGACGGTCGTCATGTCCGCCTCCCAGCGGTCGAGGAGCGTGTCGTAGTATTCCGTCGCGTCGGGGTCCGCGTCCAACACGGGGAACTTCTCGACCCACGTCGGCATCCCGTCGACGGACACGCCGTTCGCGTCCATGACCTTGAACGCCATGCGCAGCGAGAAGACGGTGTTGAGGCGTCCGTTCAGGTTGC
>CAVKTW010000157.1:0-3278 GCA_963659085.1 Candidatus Methanomethylophilaceae archaeon
CGCTCGGCTACTTCAAGTGGCGCAAGGAGGGCGGGCCCATCCCCGCCGACGAGGAGGAGGCGAAGGCGGCGCAGACCGCCGCCGCGCCCGCCGCCCCCGCCGCGAAAACGGCCGCCGCATCCGCCGCCCCGGCGGTGAAGGGAACGCCGGTCGTCGCGCCGTTGAACGGCACCTTCTACCGCAGCGACGCGCCGGGCAAGCCGAAACTCGCCGAGGACGGGGCGCAAGTCCGCGCCGGCCAGGCGGTCTGCGTCGTCGAGGCGATGAAACTCTTCAACCCCGTTCAGACGACGGCCGCCGGGACGATCACGTTCCTCGTCGAGCACGGCGCGACCGTGCAGAAGGGCCACGTGCTGGCCACCGTCGACTAGGGAGGCTTTCACACACGATCATTCGGTTGAAAGGGAGGGACTACGCGCGTCATGGACAAAACATCGAAGAAACCACGGATTCTGATCGTCACGCCCGAGATCACCTACCTCCCGGACGGCATGGGCAACTTGGCGGGGAAGATGTCGGCGAAGGCCGGCGGCATGGCCGACGTCTCCGCGTCGCTCACGGCCGCGCTCTTCGAGTTGGGCGCGGACGTCCACGTCGCGCTGCCGCACTACCGGCGGATGTTCCACGTCGAGACGGCGCAGCTCGTCTCGGAGGAACTGCGCAAGTATAAAAGCCACCTCTCCGACGAGCGCATCCACCTCGCCGAGGATCGCTGCTTCTACTACCGCGACACCGTCTACGACCGGGGCGACGGCAACGTCAAGCTTTCGCTCGCGTTCCAGCGCGAGGTCATCAACAACATCATCCCGTTCGTCCAGCCCGACCTCATCCACTGCAACGACTGGATGACGGGGCTCATCCCGGCGGCGGCGCGGCGCATGGGAATCCCGTGCCTCTTCACCGTCCACAACATCCACACGCAGAAGCTCAACCTCGCGCACATCGAGGACGCGGGCATCGACGCGGCCGAGTTCTGGATGAACCTCTACTACAGCTACCCGCCCTACAACTACGAGGAGTCGCGCGAGCGCAACCCCATCGACCTGCAGGCGTCCGGGTGCTTCGCCGCGCACTTCATCAACACGGTCTCGCCCACGTTCCTCACCGAGATCGTCAACGGCTGGCACTCGTTCATCCCGGACTCCATCCGCAACGAGATCCGCAACAAGTTCAACGCCGGGTGCGCGGTCGGCATCCTGAACGCGCCGGACTCCTCGGACAACCCCGCGATCGACGACAAGATCCCGTTTAAATACGGGCCCGACACCCATGTCGAGGGCAAGCGGCAGAACAAGCTCGCGCTCCAGCACGCGCTGGGGCTTGAGGAGGACGCGAACAAGGCGCTCTTCTTCTGGCCGAGCCGCTTGGATCCCGTGCAGAAGGGCCCGCAGCTTTTGACCGACATCCTCTACCGCTTCCTGGAGAAGCACCCCGACGCGCAACTCGCGGTCATCGCCAACGGGCCCTACCAGCAGCCGTTCTGGGACATCCGCGAGTTCCACCAGCTCCAGAGCCGCGTGGGCGTCCACAACTTCGAGGGGCGGCTCTCGCAGCTCGGGTTCGCGGGCAGCGACTTCACGCTGATGCCGTCTTTGTTCGAGCCGTGCGGGCTGCCGCAGATGCAGTCGCCCATCTACGGGTCGCTCGCGGTCGCGCACAACACGGGCGGCCTCCACGACACCGTCGAGACGCTCGACGCGAACGCCTCGACGGGCAACGGCTTCGTCTTCGACACCTACGACTCCAATGGCCTGTTTTGGGCGATGGATCGGGCGATGGACTTCTTCCACGCCGACGCCGCCGTGCGCGAACGCGAGATCCGCCGCATCATGTCCGAGTCGCTCTCGCGCTTCAACCACCGCGCGTGCGCCCAGCAATACATCAACCTCTACGAGAAGATGCTCGACCGTCCGCTCGTCCAACATTGAAGAACATGACAGAAGAGATCGTCCAGGCGTTGAAGGACGCGAAAGGCGCCGACGTCAAGGTCTACGACGTGCGGGGCAAGTCCTCGCTCACCGACACGTTCGTCGTCGCGACGGGCGCGGCCGCGCCACATTTGAAGGCGCTCGCCAAGGCGCTGCCCAAGGGGGCGTTCCGCACGTCGGGCGACCCGGAGAGCGGCTGGATCGTCGTCGATTACGTCGACACGGTCGTCCACGTGTTTTCGCCGGAGGCGCGCGCCTACTACGCGCTTGAGCGCCTCTGGGCCTGAAGGGGTCTCCCATGAGAGTCGTCGTCAAAGTCGGCACGCACGCGATCGCGGCCAAGTCGGGGCGGCCCGACCACGCGGCGCTGAAGAAACTCGTCGGCCAGATCTGCGGCGTCCGCGACCTCGGCCACGAGGTCATTTTCGTCTCGTCGGGGGCGGTCGCCGCCGGGGTCGAGGCGTTGGGGCTCGCGGCGCGCCCCAAGGAGGTCAACGCCATCCAGATGTGCGCCGCCGTCGGGCAGGCGCGGTTCATCTACGAATACGAGGAGCTCTTCGCCGAGCACGGGGTCAAGATCGGCCAGCTCCTGCTCACGCACGACGACTTCGAGATGCGCCGCCGCGCGCTCAACATCAAGAACTCCATCGGCCGCCTCCTGAAGAACGGAATCGTCCCGATCATCAACGAGAACGATGTCGTCGCCGACGAGGAGATCAAGGGGCAGAGCCTCGGCGACAACGACCATCTCTCGTTTCTCATCGCGAAGTTGCTGAAGGCGGACGCGCTCGTCCTGTTGACGACGGTCGACGGGCTTCTGGACGCGCAGGGACGGCGGATTCCGGAGGTGGACGATTTGCGGAACGTCCAGAAACTCGTCCATCCCGGCGAGAAGGGGCGTCTCTCGAAGGGCGGCATGGACACGAAGCTCAAATCCGTGCGCGCGGCCGTCAAGAGCGGCATCGACGTCTACATCGCCAACGGCCGCAAGAAGTGCCTCGTCTCTCTTTTCTCGGGCCGTTCGACGGGAACGTTCTTCCCGGCGGACGTCCTGTCCTGATTTCACCGTTTCAAGGAGTTTAGGAACATGGGTCTTTCGGTTGGCATCGTCGGGCTTCCCAACGTGGGGAAATCGACGCTCTTCAACGCGCTCACGAAGCGTCAGCAGGCGGCGGCGGAGAACTATCCGTTCTGCACGATCGAGCCGAACTCGGCCATCGTCGAGGTCGCCGATCCGCGCCTCGACACGCTCGCGACAATGGCGAAGAGCGAACAGAAAATCCGCGCCACCGTCGAGTTCACCGACATCGCCGGGCTCGTCAAGGGCGCGTCGAAGGGCGAGGGGCTCGG
>CAVKTW010000158.1:0-2310 GCA_963659085.1 Candidatus Methanomethylophilaceae archaeon
GGATCAAAGCCCGTTGACGGCTCCCCGAGGATTTTCGCAGTCTTCCGCGTCCTTCTTCGCCTGCCGATGCCAAGGCATCCGTCGTGCGCCCGTATACGCTTAGCAAGAAACTTGTTTCGTTCTCGTCTTGTCTCGTATATGAGTTGTAATTCTCTTTAGTTTCCAAATCTCGTCCTGATTTCAAAGATCAACCGCGCGCCCGGAGGCGGCGACAGGGGGATAGTATACCAAATCCACCACTCGAAAGCAAGGGGGTTTTTTCAAGAAATCTTGGGCGCGTCAGCCCTCGATGGCGGGGATGCGCTCGGCGATGTTGCCGATGTGGCGGCTCACGTCGCGGATGCCGGAGAGGACGGACAGGAACGCCGTGTCGTGCGCCCCCTCGCCCGTCTTGGCGAAGAGCGACGCCGAGTAACGCTTCGAGATTCCGCGCGCCGACGCGCGAATCTCCGCCTCCGCCTCGTCCGCCGACTTCGAGAGCGGCGCGCCGAGGCGCAGCGCCTGGACGGTCTCGTGCGCGAACGCGCGGAGGAGGCCGATGAGGTCGTTCGTCGCCGCGAGCAGCTCCGGGTCGATCCCCTGGCGCTGGACGCGCGCGGTCTTGCGGTAGAACTTGACGGCGATGTCGGAGACGCGCTCCGCGTCGTTGACGCAGTGCATGAGCTCCGGCAGCGTCTGCGCCTGGTGCGAGGAGAGCTTGCGCTGCGAGATCGCCACGAGGTAGTCGCGGATGCGCGACTGCATGGCGTCGATCTCCTTCTCCGCGTTTTGGACGGACTCCTCGTCCACCGTCGCGCGTCCGAGGCAGTTGTTGAGCGCGACGGACGAGATCGTCCACGCCCGGCGCGTCATGTCCGCGAGCGCGAGCCGCGCCGCGTGGAGGGCGAGGGCGGGCGTCATGAGCAGGTGCGGCTCCAGCACCTGGATGCGCAGCGTCTTGTCGTCGCGGATGATGACGCAGCAGAGTTTCGCGATGAGCGGGATGAACAGCGACTGGATGACCACGTTCGAGACATTGAAGATCGTGTGCGCCATCGCGACGTGGCGGCCGGGCGCGTCCCCGGCGAGGCCGTCGCCCTCCGTGCAGAGGTTGACGAGGTGGAAGAAGGCGGGCGCGGGGCGTCCCTCGGCGTCCGAGAAGACGAAGCCGAAGCTGATGACGACGAGGATCGTGCCGAAGATGTTGAAGAGCGCGTGGGCGAGCGCCGTCCGCCGCGCGTTCGCGTTGCCGCCGATGGAGGCGAGGGCCGCCGTCACGGTCGTGCCGATGTTGTCGCCGAGGACGATGGGAATCGCCGTCCAGAGCGAGATGACGCCCGTCTGCGCGAGCGCGATGGTGATGCCGATCGTCGCCGAGGAGCTTTGGACGAGGAGCGTGCAGAGCGTGCCGACGGCAATCGCGCCCAAAACCGCCCCCATGGGTAGGTAGCCGCTCGCCGACGGGGCGCAGTCGAACGTCGAGAAGAAGGCGACGAAACCGTCTTTCTTCGCGAGGACGGCGAGTTCGTCCGACATGATGGTCATGCCGAAGAAGAGCAGGCCGAAGCCGAGGATCGTCCGCCACACGCCGCGCGAGACCGTCCGCCGCGCGATCATGAGTCCGGCGACACCGAGCGTGATCGCGGGCAACGCGAGGTCGTCGAGTTTGAGCGAAACGATCTGCCCCGTCACGGTCGTGCCGATGTTCGCGCCGAAGATGACGCCGATGGCCTGCGTGAGCGACATCAGCCCCGCGTTGACGAAGCCGACGGTCATCACGCTCGTCGCGGAGGAGCTTTGGATGATGGCCGTGACGACCGTGCCGGCGAGGATGGCGAAAAAGCGGTTGCGCGTCATGTAGCTCAACGCCGCCTTCATCTTCTCGCCGGCCGTCTCCTTGAGCCCGTCGCTCATGAGCGTCATGCCGTAGACAAAAAGGGCCAGCCCGCCCACAACCGTCATCGTCAACGTGAAGTATTCCATCGTTTCGCCTTTTTGGATGACAGTATGCCAAAACCCCGTCAGGATTCCGTGAGGAAACTGTTAGGATTGTGTTAAAATTGGCTCGTCGCGGCGAACGGCTCAAGGCAGATCGGATGGCGGGGGATGGAGGCGAGACTGAAGCGCGGGATGAGGTCGTCAAGCGAGACCTCTTCGCCCTCGTCCGCCCAGCCACACGTCGCGGCGAGGCATCCGATGATCGCCTCCGGCCGCACGCCACGCGCCCGGAACGAGGCGATGCGCGTGTCGCCGTGACGCTTCGCGAGCCGCTTGCCGTCCGCGCCCACGACGAGAGGGATGTGGAGGTAGGTGGGGGGGGATGGGGAATGG
>CAVKTW010000159.1:0-2264 GCA_963659085.1 Candidatus Methanomethylophilaceae archaeon
TGGGATTTTGAGAAAGGCGAAAGACGAGACAATGAGAGAGATGGGACAATGAGAGAGACGGCGACGAGAAAGGCGAGCGAAAGCCCTGTGGCCGCGAAGGGCGGAGGCAATGCTCGCGAGTCTCGCTCGCCTTGGCGAGCAGATCGCGAGCGGCACGCATTTCCTTCAAGCGACACCTCGTCACGCACAACGAATCTTTTTCACCAACACTCATCCCAACACAAGGAGAACCATGCGACATATTCCCGTCCTTGCGCTGACCGCGCTCGCGTCCGTTTTGGCATCGCCTCTCGCGGCGCGGACTTTTGACGTGACGATGTGGCGCGGCGAGACGCTCGCCGTGCGCGTCCCGGACTTTTGCGAACTCGGCGACACGATGCCGGGGCTTGCCCTCCGTCGCGGGACGTTGCGAAGCGTCAACTACGCGCCGCGCCCCGACAGCCTCAAGCGCGTCGAGACGCTTGACCGCGTCGCGTGGGACGATTGGGCGGAGTGTTCAGGCCCTCGCGTCCTCGAAGTCGCCGTTCCCGCCGACGCGAAGCCGGGCGTCTACACGTGCGGCATGATGCGCGTCAAGGTTCTTGACCGCGAGCTGCCGCCCGCCAAGGACTGGCGGTATTACCTCGACCTCTGGCAGCATCCGTGGGCGGTCGCGCGCGTCGCGGGCGTCGAGCCGTTCTCCAAGGCGCACTACGAGGCGATGCGCCCCGTCTACGAACTTCTCGCGACGGCGGGACAGAAGACGATCACCGTGCCGATCATCGATCTGCCGTGGGACCACCAATGCCGCGACGCCTACCACTCGCTCGTCGAGGACGAGGACTTTCGCCTCTTTGACGAGTATGTCCAGTTCTGCCTCGATTGCGGGCTAGGCCCTGACATCTCGTGCTACTCGCTCTGCCCGTGGACGCTCGGCAAGACGATTGACGAGGAGGCGTTGGAGACAAGGTGGGGAGCGTTCCTTGAACGCTTCGCCGCGCACTTGAAGGCGAAGGGGTGGTTCGAGAAGACGCTGATGGCGATGGACGAGCGCAGCCCGGCGGACGTCGCGAAGGTGGCGCGGTTCGTCCAAAAGCACGCGCCGGGGATGCGCATCTCCATGGCGGGCAACCGCAAGCCGAGCGACTTCCAAGGCATCGAGATCGACGTCTACTCGCAGATCCTCTTCAAGGACTGCGTCACGCCGGAGTTCCTCGCCGAGGCGGCGGCGCGGCGGGCGCGGGGGCTCGTGACGACGCATTACGTCTGCTGCGACCCCGCGACACCCAACACATTCCTCTCCTCGGAGCCCGACGAAGCGTTCTGGTGCGGCGCGTCGCCCGCGTTCCTTGGGCTGGACGGCTTTCTGCGCTGGGCGTGGAACAGCTGGCCGGAAGATCCCGTGCGCGACGGCTCGTATGGCGCGTGGCGGGCGGGCGACACGTTCCTCTGCTACCCCAAGGGCGAACCCTCGTGGCGGTTTTTGGAGTTGCGCAACGGCATCATCGCGGCGGAGAAGGTGCGCCTCCTGACGGAGCGTGGGCTGTTCGCCGACGAGATCGCGCGTGTCGCCGCGCTCTACGACGTCGGCAAGGCCAACGCGAACGCGTGCGACTTCAGGGCCATCCGCGTCCAAACCCTCGCGCTCGTCAATCGCGAGTGAGCCAAAACCGCCCGCTTATGGTATAATGTTGACAAGGCTATGGATCAGACACTTCAGATTCTCATTCAGAACGGCTACCTCGACGAGGCGGGCGCGAACGACCTCGCCGATTTGGCGAAGACCGAGTCGAAGTCCGTCCGCCGGCTCGTCATCGACCAAGGCATCCTCGACGAGGACTCCCTCCTTTCCGTCATGGCCGCCTACCAGGACACCGAGGCCATCGACCTCGCGTCCATGACGATCGACACCGACGTCACCGAGGCGATCCCCGCCTCGACGGCGCGGATGTATAACGTCTTCCCCGTCGCCGTCGACGACGCGTCCGTCACGCTCGCGACGTTCGACATCGTGGACCCGCGCATCTCCGACGAGATCCTCTTCACGCTCTCCAAGGAGGTGCGCTTCGTCTTCGCCCGCGAGAAGGACGTCCTCGACCGCATCGCGCAATACTACGGCGACGCGAACGAGTCCGTCGCCGACATGATCAAGTCGCTCGGCGAGGGCATGACCGACGACGAGACGCTCGCGGCCGCCGGCAACGCCAACGACATCGCCTCGGTCGAGTCCATGGCGAACTCGAACGCGATCATCAAGTTCGTGAACCTCATCCTCTACCAGGGCG
>CAVKTW010000160.1:0-3551 GCA_963659085.1 Candidatus Methanomethylophilaceae archaeon
CAAGCACCCCTTGTGGTAGGGCGGCATCTCCGATGCCGCCGCGTGACGCCGACGCAGAAGGTTTTGATCTTGCCGCTTTATAAACATGTGGGCTGTGTCTGCCATCAGCGTCACCAGCGTTTTCTCCACCATCAAGGCCAGCAAGTAGCCACCGTCACAGAATCCCACTTTTAGGCAAAAGTGGGATTTTGGACTTTCCTTGTCTGTCGTCCGTCCATAGTTCATGAAATGTGGACGAGATGAAATGTGGACGAGCCTCATTCCAGCATCAGCCGACGGAATGCGGCGATTTCGTCATCCGTCACGCCGCAGCTTCGAGCGAATACCTCGATGCGTGCCTGGATGGTGTCTCCGGGATACGTCTTCAGGTAGTCGAGAAGCCGAACGATGCGGTCGGATGTGAACGTCGTCCCGGAGTCGGAGAAGATTGTCGCCTCCCAATCGCGGCAGAGGTCGTCCTCCGCGACGCCGAGAAGCCCATTCAGCAGAAACGCGAGCGTGCCGGTGCGGTCGCGTCCGCCGGCGCAGTGCATGAGAATGGGGTAGTTCGCTTCGTCGGCAAAAATCTTGAAGATTCGCCTGAACGGCTCTTTCCCACGCGAGGGGCTGTCGATGAAATCGTAGGCGGCGAACGACTCGTTCATCCACGTGACGCCGGGTCCGAGAAGCGTTGTGTCCATGCCGGCGGTCTCCTGCGGCGTGCGGAGTTCAAGGTCGGTCTTGACCTTCAAGTCGTCGCGCAACATCGCGATTCCCAAGTCCGTCACGCGGCGCACCCCGGGAATGACCTTCGAGGCGAAGAGACTGTTGCCCTCCGTCCTGGCACTTGCCCGGAGACCGGCCGAGCGGAAAATCCGATTCTGGCGGACGCGCCGTCCGTCCGTCGTCTGCCAGCCGCCGAGGTCGCGGAAGTTCCGGACGCCGTCCGCCCGCAGGAAGCGCGGCGCGACATCTTCCGTGGTGAACGAGGCGGATGCCGTGTCGCGTCCGTCGGAGACTTGCCAGCGGTAGCGCGCGCCGAGTTCGAGGTTCGTGAGGTAGGCTTTCGTCCGATTCGTGACGGCGAATTCCTCTCTCTCGCCGCCCTCGCGGATGACCTCGATGACGTAGACCGCGTTTGCCCCGCCGCCCGACCACGCGAGTTCGAGCGGCTGCTGGGTCGCGCCGACGGATGCGAGTTCTGCGCGGATGTCGGGGGCGTCCATGCGGCGCCACCGCTCGGCGCGGTCGCGCACGAGATAGTCTTTCTGCCCATCCCTCTGCGTCGGAACGAGCGAGCCGTCCGTTGGCGCGAGAATCGCCAGCGTGGCGAGAATCGGAAGAAGCGTCATGGGATTTTTCTCCTTTCTGTCTCTGTCGAAATTTGCGAGTTCGTGACCTCGACTTGCTCCGCGTCCATCCAGAAGCGGATGCGGTCGCCCTCGACGGTGCTCTCTTTGTCGCCGCGTTCGGACAGCCGAGCCTTCGCCCCGCCAACCTTGCCGAACATCTCCATCTCGCCCTTGGCTTTCCGATACGTCGCCAACGCGCACGTTCCGACGCGAAGGCCGTTCGTGATCGCGACGTTCCCGTCCGCCACGACGCGCGACAGGCGGTTCGAGGCCGTGAGGAAGGCGAAGACGCGGTCGGCGCACAGCGTGTAGTCGCCCTCGTATTCGACGACCACGCTTCCCTCGAAGAGAATGACGCCGGCGTCGCGGTCGAAGTCGCTCGAGACGCTGCGGATGCGCACCGCGTTCCGGCCTGGGCGGCGGGCGTCCTCCGTCGCGAGCGACAGGCGGTCGGCGTCCTCCGAGACGGCGGCGGCCGCCTCCGCGTCAATCGCCTCGTGCGGGTCCAGGAGAAGCGTCACGCCCAGCAGGGTGGAGAGGAACGCCATCATCAGATGAGCCCTCCCCCGCCCTTGAGGTCTTTCGAGTCGATGTCGGAGTCCTGCGTCACGCGGACATAGCCCTCTGGCGAGGAGAAGTAGACCCTGCGTCCGCGCAAGACCGTCTCGCCCTGCGTCAGCGTCGCCGCGCCTTCCGCCCAGCCGCTCTTTGTCTGGCGGTCGATGACGCAGTTCTCCGCCTCAAGCGTCAGGTCGGGCGAGCCGTCCCGCTTGAACTTGCGCACCGTGACGCCCTCCGCATAGACAAAGCTGGAGGTGAGGAAATACTTGGCTCTCCGCGCGTGGACGACAATCTTCACCGAACCGTCCGGGAACGTCTCAAGGGGGACCGTGACGTCCTCCGCCGGCGTCTGGAGGTCGCTTGCGCATTGGCGGAAGGCTTCGCGCAGGCGGTCGGCCTCGCGCGAGAGGGCGTCGCGCTTCTCGAACCACGCGGTCGAGTCGAACGCGCGCGCAGGCAGAGACAAGAGAAGGATGACGGCGGCTGTTCCTGTTTTCATGCCGCACAGTCTACCGAATGGAGATGGCGGCGGCGTTGCCGCGAGATTGCCTTTTGGCCATGCGCTTTTTCGCGTCCTTACGTGATGCGGCCTCCGCGACAGATAGTGCGCCAGATCGATTGAGAAGCGGAAATGTGCTCGACACCGAAGATGGGCAGAATCCCACTTTTAGGCAAAAGTGGGATTTTGGACAAAGGAACGAATGCGTTCACGCACACATCGTCCAGAGCATGGTGGGTTGAGGCGAGGAAGTTCGGCTTTTGGGGCGGGTTATGATGCCTTTATCCGGCAGGAATAGTCGCGGATAATGAACACCTTGTCGCGGTAAGGAGGAAGGACGGTCGCGAAGAACCATTCGAGGCGTGTGAGGATGGCCGCGCGATTGGGCTGGCGCAGTGCCACCACGACGATTCCGGCATGATGAGGATGGCGTAGCGGCATCGTGTGGTAGAAGTCCCGGTCGGACGTCAGGATGAGCGCGTCGGACGACTGCGCCGCCGCGAACACCGTCTCGTCGTCCGCGCCGAAGTCGCAGACGTCCGCGAAAGCGAGGGCGGAATGTCCCGCATTCTCGATGACGGAAACGGCGGACGCCAGGAAGTTCTCGTCCAGCAAGACGTTCATGCGCGGACGGGCGCGTAGGGGATTTCCTCGAAGCTGGCGAGCGAGCCGCCGAAACGCAACGCGGCGTAGACGTCATCGGACGAGAGGCTCGGATAGTCCTCGAGAACGGCGTCGATGCTGTCGCCGCCCGCCAACGCGCCCAGGATCTGAGAGACGAGGACGCGCGTCCCGCGAATGACGGGATTGCCGTGGCAGACGAGTGGGTTGATTTCGATGTATTCGTCCATGTCGCGGACATTAGCCGCATTGGCGAAATGCGGGTGGCGAATCCGGTGGATTTCGTAAAGGTGGCGGAATGATGGAGGTCTTCAGCGACAGCGAATTGAAGTCTCGCGGTTTTATGATGCTCGTCCAGACGTTCGGGGACGTCAACGCGGAGCGATTTATCGCGCTCGTCAATCGAGAGCCTCGTGACTACACGAAGTGGCGGGCGGGCAACATGTATGTCGGCGAGTCCGTGCGGGAGACGGCGGCTCGTGCGCGTGCCGCCGCCGCACGGCTCGATGCGCCCGACGCGGCATCGCCGATTGCGCGGC
>CAVKTW010000161.1:0-2231 GCA_963659085.1 Candidatus Methanomethylophilaceae archaeon
GATGTCCTGGATCGTCTGGTTGAGCGCGTGGCCCATGTGGAGGATGCCCGTCACATTCGGCGGCGGGATGACGACCGAATAGGGCGTGCGACCGTCAGGCTCCTGGTGGAAGCACCCGTTCTCTTCCCAAAATTTATACCACTTGGCCTCGGCGGCCTTCGCGTCGTATTGCTTGTCCATGCGTCTTAAAAGGCTTTGCGCAACTTGGCGACGCGATCCGTCCGCTCCCACGGGAAGATCTCGCGCCCGAAATGTCCGTAGGCGGCCGTCTCCTCATACGTCCAGCCACGCGGCTTCAACAGCCCCAGATCGTTGATGATGGCGTAGGGGCGGAAGTCGAACACCTTGCCCGCGTCGAGCATCGCCGCGAGAGCCTGATCCGTCACGCCGTCCTTCGCCGTGCCGAACGTGTCCACGCAGAACGAGACGGGCTCGTCCACGCCGATGGCGTAGGAGACTTGGATCTGGCACCGCTTCGCGAGCCCCGCCGCCACGATGTTCTTCGCGGCGTAACGCGCGTAGTAGGCCGCCGAGCGATCCACCTTGGAGGGGTCTTTGCCCGAGAACGAGCCGCCGCCGTGCGCGGCGACACCGCCGTAGGTGTCGACGATGATCTTGCGCCCCGTCACGCCGGAGTCCGCGCCGGGCCCGCCCAGCACGAACTTCCCCGTCGGGTTGATGAGGAAGCGCGTCCTCGGCTTGAGGAGACCCGTCTTCGAGAGGTAGTCCCTCGCGAGGCGCTCCAACTCCGCCTCGTTCACCTTCGTCGACCCCGCCTCCGTCATCTGGTGGGAGACGACGACCGTCTCGACGTGGTGCGGAACGCCGTCCTCGTAGGCAATCGAGAGCTGGCACTTCGCGTCGGGGCGAAGCCACGAGTATTTGCCGCCGCGATGGCGGAGCCGGGCATACATCTTGAGGATCTCGTGCGCGTAGACGAGCGTCGCGGGCATGAGACTCGGCGTCTCGTCCGTCGCGTAGCCGAACATCATCCCTTGGTCGCCCGCGCCCTGCCGCTTCGCGACCTTGCGGTTGACGCCGCGCGCGATGTCGGGCGACTGCTCGTGCAGGAAGGACTGGTAGGAAAACGTCTTCGCGCTGAAATGCTCGCCGTCAACGTCGTAGCCGATCTTCTTGGCGACGCGGCGCGCGATTGCCTCGGGGTCGATGCGCGACCAGCCGCGGCACGTGATCTCACCCATGTTGATGACGACATCGGGGCCCACCATCGTCTCGCAGGCGACGTGCGCCTTGGAGTCCGCCTTCAGGCACGCGTCGAGGATGGCGTCGGAAATCTGGTCGGCCACCTTGTCGGGATGTCCTTCCGACACGGACTCCGAGGTGAAAACATGGCACTCTGGTTTTTTCGTCATTGGTTCATTCCCTGTTCGCTCAGTTCGCTCGCGCCGCGCCCCTGCGCCGCGCCACAGACTGAAATGAGTGGGATATTATACCATATTTTCAAGTGTAGCGCAGGACTTCGTCGACGGTCGTGTAGCCGTCGAGGATCGAGCGGATGCCGTCCTCGCGCATCGTGCGCATCCCCAGCTCCCGCGCCTTCTCGCGGATGATGAGCGTCGGGGCGCGGTCGTTGACGAGCTCGCGCACGGGGTTGGACATCCTGAGATACTCGAAGACGCCCTTGCGCCCCTTGTAGCCCGTGCCGTTGCACACCTTGCACCCCGTGCCGTAGTGGAACGGCCGCCCGCCGATCTGCTCGCGCGTCATCTCGATGCGCGAGAGCGTCTCGTCGTCCGGCTCATACGCCTTCTTGCACTCCTTGCAGCACGTGCGCACGAGACGCTGGCCGAGGACGCCCTCCAGCGTCGAGGCGAGCAGGTAGGGCGCGACGTTCATGTCCACGAGGCGCATGACCGCGCCCGCCGCGTCGTTCGTGTGCAGCGTCGAGAAGACGAAGTGGCCCGTGAGCGCGGCCTGGACGGCGATCTCCGCCGTCTCCAAATCGCGGATTTCGCCGATCATCATGACGTCGGGGTCCTGACGCAGGAAGGCGCGGAGGACGCGGGCGAACGTGTTGCCGGCGCGCGCGTCGATCGGCACCTGGATGATGCCGTCGACATTGTATTCGACAGGCTCCTCGGCCGTCAAGAGCTTCGTGTCGATCTGGTTGATGCGCCGCAGGATGGAGTAGAGCGTCGTCGTCTTGCCGGAGCCCGTCGGGCCCGTCACGATGAAGATGCCGTTGGGCTTCTCGATGTCCATCGTGATCT
>CAVKTW010000162.1:0-4865 GCA_963659085.1 Candidatus Methanomethylophilaceae archaeon
TCCCGTCCGCGTGGCCGTCTCCGGGCGCGGCGAGGGGATCGGCCTCTTTGAGATGTTGGAGCTCCTCGGCCGTGATCGGACGCTCGCGCGTCTTGAACGCGCCGCCGCCCTCTGCCCGTAAGTCCTGAGTCGCCGCTGACTTGCTCACGTCCCTCCCGTCCCTCAAGTCTCTCCTGTCGCCCTCTCGCGCACGGGGGTGCTTCTTGTGGTATAATATCTTTCCATGTCGAAAATTTCCATTGTCCAGGGCGGCGTGACGTCCGCGAAAGGCTTCCGCGCCTGTGGCGTCGAGGCGGGTGTCAAGTATCGGAATCGCAAGGACGTCGCGCTCGTGGTCGCCGACGTCCCGTGTTCGGCGGCGGCCCTCTTCACGACGAACCGCGTCGCCGCCGCGCCCGTCCTCTACGACCGCGAGGTGATCAAGTCCGGGCGCGCGCAGGCCGTGTTCGCCAACTCGGGCTGCGCCAACGCCTGCACGGGCCCGCAGGGGCTTGCCGACGCCGAAGCGACGGCGCGTGACGTCGCCGCCGCCTTGAGCCTCGACCCCAAGAGCGTCCTCGTCGCGTCGACGGGCGTCATCGGCCGGCCGCTTCCCATGGATCGGCTGACGAACGGCGTCCGCCTCGCCGCCGCCGCCCTCGGCCGCACGAAGGAGCACGCCCACGCGGCCGCCTGCGCGATCATGACGACGGACACGCGGCCGAAGGAGGCGTGCGCGCGCGTGACCATTGCGGGCAAGACCGTGACCATCGGGGGCATGTCGAAGGGCTCCGGCATGATCGAGCCGAACATGGCGACGATGCTGGGCTTTTTGACGACGGACGCCTCGCTGCCGCCGCCGCTCCTCAAGCGCGCGCTCCGGGGGGCGGTCGCCAAGACGTTCAACCACCTCGTCGTCGACGGCGACGAGTCCACGAACGATTCCGTCTTCCTGTTGGCGTCGGGTCTCGCGGGACTCCACATCAAGAAGCCGGGCGCGGAGTTCACGCTCTTCTGCGAGGCGTTGACGGCCGTTTGCCTCTCGCTCGCGCGGCAGATGGCGCAGGACGGCGAGGGCGCGACGAAGTTCGTCACGGTGACGGTCAAGGGCGCGCGCGACGAGAAGGACGCCGAACGCGCCGCCCGCGCCGTCGCGAAATCGCCGCTCGTCAAGACGAGTTGGTTCGGACGCGACCCGAACTGGGGGCGCATCCTGGCGGCCGTGGGCTATTCGGGGGCGGACATGGACGGGGAGCGGACCGACATCTTCTACGACCGCGTCTGGGCGTTCCGCGCCGGGCGCGTGGCGGACGAGGCGCAACTCGCGAAACTCAAGACCGTTTTGGAGAAGCCCGCGTTCGAGGTCGTCGTCGACCTCCACCTGGGCCCGGCGACGAGTTCAATCTACACGTGCGACTTCTCGACGGAGTATGTCCACATCAACGGCGACTACACGACATGAAAAGACTTTTCCTCCTTCTTTCGCTTTCGCTGTCCTGCGCGACGGCGTTTTCGCAGACCATCGTGGACGTGACGGGCCTCGGCCGGCAGAAACTCGCCGTCGAGATTCACGTCGCGGACTCCTCGTTCAAAAAGACCCTCGCGAAGAACTTGGAACTCTCCGGGCTCTTCCTCGTCCGCTCGCCCGGCGCCATCCGCGTGACGGGTTCGTCGGGCGCCGTGGTCGCCGCGAGCGCGCAACGATCCCTCCCGTTCTCGACACCGTTCGCCGACGCGAAGTCCGCCCGCATGGCCGCGCGTGAACTCGCCGACGCGATGTGCGAGGCGTTCGCGTCGCAGAAGGGTTTCGCCCAAGATCCGCTCCTTTTCCTCAACCGCGCCCGCGCCACGCGGGGGAACGAGACGATTCCGGCGGAGCTGTGCGTCGCCTATCCCGACGGGCAGGACATCCGCCAGCTCACCTCGGACGGCAAGCTCATCATCTTCCAGCGGTGGATGCCGGATCGCGAGCGCGTCCTCTACATCTCCGACAAGGGCGGCGCGACGCAGATTTGGGAGATGAACCTCGCGACGGGCGTTCGCAAGGTCAAGTGGTCGTTCAAGGGGACGCCCACGGGAATCGCCGTCTCGCCCGACGGGACGCGCGTGGCCGCCATCCTCTCGTTTCAGGGGAATCCCGAGCTTTACGTTTTGGAGGCGGCGACGGGCGCGTGGAAGCGGCTGACGAAAACACCCTACGATGTGGAGGGACAGCCGGCGTGGAGTCCCGACGGGACGAAGATCGCCTTCGTGCGCGGCGTCAACAGCCAGCAGATTTGGGTCTACGACCTCGTGACGGGTCGGGAGCGGCGCCTCACCTCCAAGGGGCGCAAGAACGTCGACCCCGACTGGGGCCCGAACGGCGAGATCGCCTACATCTCGGGGTCTCAGGTCGCCGTCATGAACGCGCAAAAGGGCGATGCGTCCGCCCGCCTCGTGACGGAGGCGGCCAACTGGGAGCATCCGTCGTGGTCGCGTGACGGGCGGCACCTCGCGGCGAACCGCGACAAGGCGTTGTTCCTCATCGACACGTTCGAGGACGGCGACAAGCCCCGGCAGATGTTCGTCGCCAACGGAAACTGGGTCGCGCCGTGCTGGGCGCGCGATTGAGACGGGAGGGCGTGATGAAGATCGACGTGGCGTATGTGGCGGAGCTCGCGCGGCTTGAGTTGACGGACGAGGAGAAGGCCCTCTTCCAGCCGCAGTTGGAGGGGATCGTCAAGTATGTCGACAAAATCGCCGAGGTTGACGTCTCGGATGTCGAGCCGATGGCGCACGGCGCGTCCGTCAAGAACGTGTTTCGGGACGATGTGGTCACGCCCTCGCTGCCCGCCGAGGACGCGCTCGCCAACGCGCCCAAGCGCGTGGGGGACGAATTCCTGTTGCCGAAAATCGTCGAAGGCGCGGAGAGCTAACCATGGAACTTTACGAATTTGGACTGAAGGACGCCGCCCTCGCGCTTGAGAGGGGCGAGGTTTCGAGCGTGGAGCTCACGCAGGCGCTGATCGACCGCGTGCGCGCGAAGGACGGCGAGATCGGCGCGTATCTCTCCTTCGACGAGGAGGGGGCGCTCGCGCTCGCGCGGGCGAATCCGAGGGCGATTCCCGTGGGCATCAAGGATTTGATCAACGTCAAGGGCCAGCCCTGCACGTGCGCGTCGAAGATCCTCAAAGGCTACGTTTCCCCCGCCGACGCGACCGTCGTCGCCCGGATGCGGGCGCGCGGCTTCATCCCGGCGGGTCGCCTGAACATGGACGAGTTCGCGATGGGCTCCTCCACGGAGAACTCCGGCTTCCAGGTGACGCGAAACCCCCACGACCTCTCGCGCGTCCCCGGTGGGAGTTCGGGCGGCAGCGCGGCGGCCGTCGGCGGCGACCTCTGCTACGCCGCGCTCGGCACGGACACGGGCGGGTCGATCCGCCAGCCGGCGAGTTTCTGCAACTGCGTGGGCGTGAAGCCGAGCTACGGGCGCGTGAGCCGCTCGGGCGTGACGGCCTTCGCCTCGTCGCTCGACCAAGTGGGGCCCATGACCAAGTGCGTGGAGGACGCGGCCCTGCTCCTGCAGGCGCTCGCGGGGCGCGACCCCAAGGACGGCACGACGGCCGACGTGCCTGTCGAGGATTACGCGAAGGCTCTGGAGGGGGCGACGCTCAAGGGCGTTCGTCTGGGGCTTCCCAAGGAGTATTTCGAGGCGAAGGGGATGGATGGTGACGTGAAGGCCATCACCGAGGAGGCGATTCGCGTCTGCGAGCGGGCGGGGGCCTCCATTCAGGAAGTCTCCCTGCCCCACACGGACTACGCGATGGCCGTCTACTACATCATCGCGCCGGCCGAGGCGAGCGCGAACTTGGCGCGGTTCGACGGCGTCCGCTACGGGCATCGGAGCGGTGCGGCGACGGATGTCTTCTCGCTTTACGCGAAAAGCCGCGCCGAGGGCTTCGGCTCGGAGGTCAAGCGGCGCGTCATCATGGGAACGTATGTCCTGTCGAGCGGCTACTACGACTCGTATTACGGCCGGGCGCAGAAGGTTCGGACGCTCATCACGCGCGATTTCACGGAGGCCTTCAAGTCGGTCGACGCGCTCCTGACGCCGTGTGCGCCGACGCCGGCCTTCAAGATCGGGGCGACCGAGGATCCCCTGACGATGTATCTGAACGACCTCTACACGATTCCGTCCGCGCTCGCGGGCGTGTGCGCCTCGTCCGTTCCGGCGGGGTGGACGCCCGTCTCGCGTCTGCCCGTGGGCGTCCAGTTCATCTGCGACGCCTTTCAGGAGGCGCGGCTTCTGCGCATTTCAAAAGCGTTCGAAGACGCCGTCGCCTGCCCCCGCCGCGCCCCGTGAAGCTACGGACGATCTTCACACCCCTGTCGGCATGGCGCGGGGCTTCCGAAAAAGCTTGGAATAGCCGACCCGATTAGAGCGACCCATCGTCATGCGCGAAGAGCCGCTTTCAATGTCCGTCCACATTTCATGAAATGCGGACGAGGCGTCATGGACGTCGGACAAGCGGGCGGTTTTCACGTCCGAAATATGGTATAATTCTCGCTGTTCGCGGAAGGAGGCCTCGGTAAGAGGCTGACGGAGGCGGACGAAAAGATCTTTGATATCGGCGGCACGCGCCTCACGGAGTTTGCCGCCACCATCAAATGTGCGCAAGCGCATTTTTTGCTTCTACGGAAAACCGGAAATTTTCTATTCAGGAAGCAGAGAATGTGGCTGCGCAGGCCAGCAGATAGCCGACAGTCGACAACGACTGTCCGCTCTTAATCTGCCCCGCCTGCGTGCCCGTTCTTGGTATTTCCTGAATGGGCTCTTTCCGGTGCCTCTCGTAGAGATATCTTGAACGAGGCACGCGCTTCTTTCTGCCGCGTCGGCGTCTGCCTCC
>CAVKTW010000163.1:0-2085 GCA_963659085.1 Candidatus Methanomethylophilaceae archaeon
CCATTCTTTCGATTGCCTTCCTGCCTTGTCGCCGATCAAGTTGGCGACAAAACGAAAATTATACCAAAAGCCCCGCGAAAATTGCAAAAACTATCCGCCCTCGCCCGCCCGCCTACGGCAGGACAAGGCTCAAGGCGCGGTTCTGCGGCTGGAAGATTTCACGCGCCACATCGCGCACATCCTCGGCCGAGACCTCGCGCACGCGGGCGAGTTCCTCGTCAAGCCCCGCGTAGCGTCCGAAGGCGAGCATCGCCGCCCCGCACGCGAAAAGCCGCGTCGTCATCTTCTCGTAGGAAAGGCGCATGTTGCCGACCAAGAACTCCTTCGTCCGATTCAGCTCGCCCGCCGGCACGCGCTTCTCGCAGAGCCGCGCGATCTCGCGGTCAACGACTCTCCCCATCTCGCCGCCGCGCGTCCCGTCGACACCCGCCGCGATTTGGAAGAAGCCCGCCTCCTGAAAGAAATGCGGCGCCGACGAGATGTCGTAGCTCAAGCCCCTCTTCTCGCGCACCTCCTGGAAGAGCCGGCTCATCATCCCGTGGCCGAGGACGCCGTTCAAGACGGCGGCGGCATACCGCCTCGCGTCGCGGATGCCGAACATCCGATAGCCGAGCGCCCACTGCGCCTGCTGGACGTCCTTGTGAACGACGCACTCCGGCGTGACGGGCTTCCGCTCGCGCCCGGCGCTCAACGCCTTCGCCCCGCCCCACGCGCGGGCGGGGAAGCGGCGCGTCAGCTCCGCAACCGCCTTGTCGCGGTCGAACGCGCCGACGAGGACGGCGACCGTCGCCGACGACGAATAGTGCGACGCCTTGTAGTCGCGCAAGTCCTTCGGCGTCATCGACAGGAGCGTCTTGGGCGTACCCGAAATCGGCCGCCCCAGACCCGACGACGGGAAAATCGCGTGTTGGAGATTCTCGACGACGACCGACGAGGGGTCGTCCTCATACATCTTGATCTCCTCGATGATGACGCTCCGCTCGCGCTCGAAATCCGAGTCGGGGATGGCGGCGTTCAGATACATGTCGGAGAGGATGTCCACCGCCTCCGCGAGGCGTTCGCTCGGCACGTGCGCGTAGAACGCCGTCGCCTCCTCGCCCGTCATCGCGTTGAACGTGCCGCCGCGCCCCTCGATCGCGCGCGTGATGTCGAGCTGCGAGCGCGTCCGCGTCCCCTTGAAGAGCATGTGCTCGATGAAATGCGAAATCCCCGACAACGGCGCGTTCTCGTGCCGCGACCCGGAGGCGACGAAAAGCCCGAAGACGACGGATTGCGCCTCGCAGGGCATCAGGACGACGCGAAGACCGTTCGCCAGCGTCACACACTCGATGTTCATGGAAAAACCTTTCCCGTCAGACCCATTTTTGGTGCGTCAAAAAAAGAAAGCACGGCGCGTCTTGGCCGTGCTTTCCTTTGCGTTCACCGTCTCGCTTACCAGCGCGTCTCGCGCCGGGGACCGCGATCGCCGCCGCGACCGAAACCGCCGCGACCGCCACGGAAAGAACCACGCTCTTCACGCGGCTTGGGCTGAGACTCGTTGACGCGCACCGTGCGACCGTCGAGATCGTGCCCGTTGAGGGCGTCGATCGCGGCTTGCGCCTGCGCGGGATCGGGCATCGTCACGAAGCCAAACCCCTTGCTTCGATCGGTCACTCGATCCTTGACGACACGAGCGGCGGTAACTTCGCCATATGTCGCGAACGCCGCTTTGAGACCCTCGTCGGTCGTCGCGTACGCGAGGTTACCAACATAGATTTCCATTGTGAATCTTTCCTTACTGTTATTTTTTGTCTCGGCCGAGTCAGCACACGCCTCCTTCACCCTCAACAAAGCGAAATTGTACCACTTTTTTTCAAATTCGTCAATCGCGGCGTTTCGCCAATCGCGGCGTTTCGCCCGATGTCGCCCGCCCGCGCCCACAGCCCGCGCTCACAGCCCGTCTCTGACATCCCTAAAGTCCCTGACGTCCCTAAAGTCCCTCACGTCGCCTTGACGCTTCGCGACCGTGCTTGGCTTGTGTGTGCTTGCCTTGTCAGCGTGCAGCCGAGTGCGCAGAGTGCAGCCGAGTGTGGCGCAACGCTCTTG
>CAVKTW010000164.1:0-7285 GCA_963659085.1 Candidatus Methanomethylophilaceae archaeon
TTCGGCGTCGGCAAGAACGTCCTCTACGAGAACGTCGAGTTCTTCAACCTCATCAAGACGCTCGACGTGGACGAGACGCTGGAGCACCTGCGCTACGGGAAGATCATCTTCGCGACGGACGCGGACGTGGACGGGCTTCACATCCGAATGCTCCTGACGACGTTCTTCATGCGCTTCTACCGCCCGCTCGTCACGGACGGGCGCGTCTTCATCCTGGAGACGCCGCTCTTCCGCGTCCGCAACAAGAAAGAGCAGTTCTACTGCTTCTCGGACGCGGAGCGCGAGTCGGCCATCCGCAAGTGCGGGCGCGGGTGCGAGATCACGCGCTTCAAGGGCTTGGGCGAGCTCGACGACGACGACTTCCGCGACTTCATCGGCGAGAACATGCGCCTCACGCCCGTCACGTGCGCGGACGATTCCGACGTCGAGAAGACGATCAAGTTTTACATGGGCGCGAACACGCCCGAACGCAAGGATTACATCATGAACACGCTCGTCTGCGACGAGACGAGCTACGAATAGGGAGATGACGACCATGAGAAAACTGGCATTCCTTGGCTTTTGCCTGACCGCGCTCGCCGCGTCCGCCGCCTCGCCCATCGAGTTCCGGGGCGTGGTCGAGGGCTACTACGGCCGGCCGTGGGGGACGGAGGGGCGGCTCTCGCTCCTCACGTTCATGGGCGAGAACGACCTCAACGTCTTCATCTACGGGCCCAAGGACGACCCCTACCACCACGCGAAGTGGCGCGAGTTCTACCCGGAGAACGAGAAAAAAGACTTCAAGCGGCTGCTCGCGGCGGCGAAGAAGAACAAGGTTCACTTCTACTGGGCGATCCACTTGGGCGGCACCTACCGCAAGGGGAACCGCGAGGACGCGGACGCGCTCATGCGCAAGCTCGCCGACATGTATGCGCTCGGCTTCCGCAGTTTCGCCGTCTTCTTCGACGACTTCGGCGGGGCGGACGCGGCCTTCCACGCCGACATCTGCAACAGGATCATCCGCGACTTCCTCAACCCGAAGGGCGACTGCTCGCCGCTGATCGTCTGCCCGAACGTCTACTGGGGAACGGG
The DNA here is from genome assembly GCA_963659085.1 of Candidatus Methanomethylophilaceae archaeon. Classification (GTDB taxonomy): domain Bacteria; phylum Verrucomicrobiota; class Kiritimatiellia; order RFP12; family UBA1067; genus UBA1067. Next base: position 1,072 of record CAVKTW010000164.1, read on the forward strand.
CGCCCCCTACCAGAACACCTTGGGCGAGCGGCTTGACGCGAGCGCGAAGATCATGTGGACGGGTCGCTCGATCTGCACGGACATCCGCGCCGAGGATGTCGCGAAAATCACCAAGGCGTTCCGCCGGCCGCCGTTCATCTGGTGGAACTGGCCCGTCAACGACTACTGCCGCAAGCACGTCCTCCTCGGCCGCACCTACGGGCTTGAGAAGGCGCCGCTCGCGGGCTTCGTCTCCAACCCGATGGAGAACTGCGAGGCGAACAAGATCGCGCTCTACGGTGTCGCGAAGTGGTGTCAGAACCCCGACGGCTTCGATTCGCAAAAGGCCTGGGAGGAGTCGTTCGCGAAACTCTACCCCGACCCCGATGTCGCCCACGCGATGCGCATCTTCGCCGAGCACAACGCCGACCAGGGCCCCAACGTCCACGGCTACCGCCGCGAGGAGAGCGTGAGCGCCCAGCCGCTCGCCGACCGGGCGCGTTCGGAGCTCGCCGCCGGGGATCTCGCCGACGAGACGCGCACGCAGCTGCGCACACTCTTCCGCACGGTCGGCAGTTCCGCGAAGACGCTCCTCGCCAAACTGCCGCTCGACGCGGGGCTCGGCTGGGAACTGCGCGGCTGGCTTGAGAACGAACGCTTCCTCATGGCGCAGGGGCTTCTCGCCTTGGACGAGCCGGACAGTTCGCTCGCCGCGAAACTCAAGAAGATCCGCGCGCGCGCCGTCAAGTCGGGCGAGGCGGCGAAGGAGCGGTTCCGCGAGGCGACGTTCGAGGGCGACAAGCCGCGCATGCACGCGCCGGAAGCGTCGGCGCGTGTCCTCAAGCCCCTCGTGGAGTCCCTTGTCCTCAACCGCCTCCAGTCGATCTACGAATCGAAGTTCTCGCGCTCGTTCGCCGAGGCGGGCGGCTTGAAGGGCTTTTCGTCGGCGCAGAGCCTGCCGAAACTGACCGCCTCGCGGGACGGCAAATACGCGCGGCTTGACGCGGTGCTGGAGCCCAAGACGATCCGCGCCGGCGAGTCGTTCGGCATCTCCGTCCCCGACTCGTGGCAGACCGACTACTTCCACGCGAAACTGGGCAACGCGCAGGCCGCCTCGTCGGGCGTCATCGAAGTCTCCCGCGACGGCAAGACGTGGGAGAAACTTGCCGTCCGCGTCCACGACGAGCAGATGGAGACGCCCCTCAAAGTCGAGGACGGCTACCGCCACGCGCGGTATCGCAACACGTCGTCGCATCCCGTGACGGTCAAACTCAACCTCTTCAAGTTCGATGTGCGCGGCGAGGAGTCGCCCATCGACGGCCTCGTTCAGGAGTTGGCGAAATGAACGCGCCGAAGACTGTCTTTCTCGCCTGCCTCGTCTTGACCGGGTGCGCCACGATCCACTCGGCGCGTCAGGCGCAGCGGGAACTCGCCCCGCACTACGGCGACGACGAGGGGATGTGCGACGGACAGGGGCGCGTCGATTTCCGCGACTTTTCCCTCGCGTCCCTCGTGGACTTCGCGATGACGAACCGCCCGTCCGTCCTCTCGAAGACGCTCGCCGTCAAGGACGCGCACCTCGCCCTCAAGGAACTCGTCGCCGACGCGCCCCTCGTGGGCGGGCAGGCGATTTGGACAGTGCCGAAACTCGCCGTGTCGGGTTCGTATTCGGCGGCGAGCGAGGGAGTCCACGCGGGCAATGGCCTCTCGACGCGCAAAGGTCAGGTGGGCGGCGAGCTCTCCTTGGATCTGCTCGTCTACGACTTCGGCCGTTTCCAAGCCGAGGCCGAGGCGCAGGTCGAGAAGATCATCGCCGCCGAACACGCGCTCTCGCAGGAGCGGTGGAACGTCTTTCAGGAGGTGTCGGAATCGTATTTCGACTTCTACGAGAAACGCGCGCTCCTCGCGGTCTCCATCACGAACGCCTTTCAATACGCCGAGCATCTGACGCGGGCGGAGGAGCGGCGCAAGGCGGGCGAGGCCAACCGCCTCGATGTGTTGAAGGCGCGGCTCGATCTTGCGCAGGCCCGTCAGGCGGTCGTCTCCGCGTCGAACCTCGTCGAGACGACGGGGGCGGAGTTGATGCAGGCCTTGGGCGTGGAGGCGGCGCGCGGCACGTGGGCCGACGCCTTCGGCACGGAGAGCGTGGGCGTCCACAGCGTCCGTCAGGCGTTCGGCGCGACGACGGAGGACGTGGGCGCGGCCTTCGCGTTCGCGCGGACGAACGCGCCGACGCTGCGGCTCGCGCGCGCGAACTTCCGCGCCGCGTCCAACAAGGTCGACGCGGCCATCGCCGACCTCTACCCGACGCTGTCGCTCTCGGCCTCCCTCTCGTGGAGCGACCCGCTCTGGGTCTTCCGCTGGGGGGCTTCGTGCGTCCAGTCTCTCTTTCAGGGCTTCCGCAAGACGACGGCCGTGGATCGCGCCGTTGTCGCGCTCCAGAGCGCGGCGGCCGACGTGGACGCGGCCGAGCAGACGCTCTCCGTCGAGTTGGAGAAGGCCATCGCGAACCGCGACAACTCCCGCGAGGCGCTCGCCAGCGCGTGGTCGAGCATGCTCCAGGCCGCCGAGAACTTGGAGACCGTCCGCGAGCAGTTCGCCGTCGGGAGCGCGAGCCGCGTGGAGCTCTCCGAGGCCATCGCGAGCGATTCGCAGGCGCGCGGCGACGCGATTGAGGCGTTCTACGCGGGGCAGCGCGCGGAGGCCGAGCTCCTGGCCTTGACGGGGCGCGAGGTTGTCTTTCAAGAAAGAACACGTGACGAGAAAGAGAGGACAAAATGAAAACACTGTCAGTTGCCATCGCGCTGGCCCTTGTGGCCGGCTGCTCCGACGACTTCTCGCGGGCGAAGGGCCCGCGCTTCAGGTTCGCGCCCATCACGCGCAGCGACCTCGTGCGGACGGTCGAGGCGACGGGGACGGTTCAGCCGCGCAACACGCCGAGCGGCATTCCCGTGGGCGCGCAGGTGAACGGCAAGGTCTTGAAACTCTTCGTGGACTACAACTCGACCGTCACGAACGGCCAGATCGTCGCGCTCATCGACCCGCTCGTCTACGAGGCGACCTACCGCCAGGCCTTGGGGCAGCTCCACGGCAACGAGGCGACCGTCAAGCAGCGCGAGGCGGCGAAGGTCTTGGCCGAGAAGACGCTCGTGCGCAAGCAGGCGCTCTTCGCGAAGGAGATGTGCTCCGAGGCCGACTTGGACGAGGCCATCGAGGCGCGTGACCAGGCGATTGCCCTCTTGGAGGGGGCGAAGGCGTCCGTCGAGCAGTCGAAGGCGTCCGTCTCCAAGGCGAAGGCCGACCTCGACTACTGCACGATCCGCTCGCCCGTGACGGGCGTCGTCCTCTCGCGCAAGGTCGAGGAGGGCGAGACGGTCGTCTCGTCGATGAACGCCGTCCCCGTGCTCACCATCGCCGAGGACTTGAAGACCGTCTGGATCGAGGCGACGGTGCCGGAGGCCGACGTCGGGCAGGTCAAGGTCGGGCAGTCCGTCACCTTCACGGCCGACGCCTACCGCCGCACGTTCACGGGGAAAGTCCGCCAGATCCGCCTTGCGTCGACGACGACGAACAACGTCGTCACGTATCCCGTCATCATCGAGGCGGAGAACCCCGACGAGTTGCTCTTCCCCGGCATGACGGCGACGCTCTCCATCGAGACGGCGCGCGCCGAGGATGTCGTCGTCGTCTCGGCGGCGGCGTTCCGCTTCCGCCCGAAGGACGGGGACGTGCCGGCGGAGGGCGTCCCGGACGGGCGCAAGATCTGGCTCTCCGAGGCCGGTCGCCTCGTGCCGCATAAAGTCACGGAGGGCGTGACGGACGACTCGTTCGTCGAGATCGTCGGCGGCGACGAGCTTGTCGGGCAGCAGGCGGTCGTCGGCTACGAGACGGCGGCGCCGAGCGCGGCCGCGACGGAGGCGAGCAACCCCTTCATGCCCAAGCCGCCCAAGCACGGCACGGCCGGCACGGCGCCCGCGCCGAAGAACTGACGGAGTCGCCATGGGTCACTTGATCGAGATCCGCAATCTGCGCAAAACCTACGTCATCGGCGACGAGGAGGTGCACGCGCTCGACGACGTGTCGACGACCATCGAGAACGGCGAGTTCGTCGCGATCATGGGCGCGTCGGGCTCCGGCAAGTCGACGATGCTCAACATCCTCGGCTGCCTCGACACGCCGACGTCGGGCTCGTATCTCCTCGACGGAACGGAGGTCGCCCGCCGGAGCGCGACGGAGCTCGCGCACATCCGGAACCGGAAACTCGGCTTCGTCTTCCAGAACTTCAACCTCCTGCCGCGCACACGCGCGGTCGAGCAGGTGGAGTTGCCCGACCTCTACCTCGGGGCGCTCACGCGCCACGCGCGGCGGACACGCGCCATCGAGTTGTTGCGCCGCGTCGGCCTCGGCGGGCGCACGGGGCACACGCCCGCGCAGCTCTCCGGCGGCCAGCAGCAGCGCGTCGCCATCGCGCGCGCGCTCATGAACAAGCCGCCCGTCCTCTTCGCGGACGAGCCGACGGGCAACCTCGACACGAAAAGCTCCGTCGAGATCATGAACCTCTTCACGGAACTCTCGCGCGAGGGGATCACCATCGTCATGGTCACGCACGAGGACGACATCGCCGCCTACGCGAAACGCCACCTCGTCATGAAGGACGGCAAACTCGTCAAGGACGACTAGGCCGATGCTGCGCGTCGACGTCATCAGCGTCCAGCCGGAGATGCTCGCGGGTTTCCTCACGCAGTCCATCCTCGCGCGCGCGGCGAAGAAGGGGTTGGTCGAGATCTCCCTCGTCGACTTGAAACGCTTCGGCGTCGGGCGGTGGCGCAAGACGGACGACGCGCCGTATGGCGGCGGGCCGGGGCTTTTGATGCGCTGCGAGCCGTGGTTCGCGGCCGTCGAGTCGTGCGAGACACGCGCGGGCGAGACGCGGCGCGTCGTCATGACCGCCCCGGCGGGCGATGTCTTCACGCAGAACACGGCGCAGGCGTTCGCGGATTTGGCGCGTGAAAAGCCGTGCCATTTCATTTTCATGTGCGGCCACTACGAGGGGTTCGACGCGCGGATCGAGACGCTCGCGACGGACATTCTCTCGATTGGCGATGTCGTCCTGACGGGCGGGGAACTCGCCGCCGGCGTGATGGTCGACGCGATTGTCCGCCTCCTTCCCGGCGTTTTGGGCGGCGGGGCGAAATCGGTGCGCGACGAGAGTTTCGGCGCGGCGGGTCTTTTGGAGGCGCCGCAATACACGAAGCCGCCCGTCTTCCGGGGCCTGCGCGTCCCCGAGGTCCTCTTGAGCGGCGACCATGGGAAAATCGCGGCCTTTCAGGCGGGCGAGGCTCTTGAGCGGACGCGCCGCCGGCGGCCCGATTTGTGCGACGGGGGCGGCCGATGATCTCCTCGCTCCTTCTCGCCGTCACAATCGTCGCGCAGAGCGCGGGCTACTACACGTCGCTCGCCCGCCATGTGGAGCGGTGGCTTGGCCAGGAGGGCGTCCCCGCGAAAGTCGTCACGCCGGCCGAGATGCGCGCGTCTCTCCAAAACGAGAAGATCGCGTTCCTCCTCGGTTTCGACCAAGTTTCGTCGGCGGCGTTGGCGACGCTCAAGGATTTCCGCGCGAACGGCGGGAAGCTCGTCGTCTTCTACTCCTCCTCCCGCGCCCTGGCCGACTTGATGGACGTGGAGATCTTGGGGTTCGCGTCCGCGCCCAAGCCGGGCGCGTGGAGTCAGATGCGCTTCTCGGCGAAAACGCCGGCGGGGTTGCCCGCGCTCGTCCGCCAGACGTCGACCGTCCTCCTCAAGGCGCGGCCGAAGGCGGGGCGTGGGCGCGTCTTGGCCACGTGGGAGGACAGGCAGGGGCAATCCAGTGGCGAGGCGGCGCTGTTGGCGACGACGGGCGGGTTTTGGATGACGCACGTCCTTCTCGCGGACGGCGACGAGGACTTGAAGGCGCAGCTCGTCGGAGCGCTTGTCGGCGCGGTCGACCCCAAGGCCTGGAGTCTCGCCGCGCATCAGGCGCGGGAGGCGGCGCGAAAGAAGGCGTGGCGCGATTTGGCCCGTCGGCAAACGCCGCGCGCGGGCGAGATCCACGCCGTCTGGGATCACTCCGGGTGCGGCCTTTATCCCGGCGACTGGCCTCGGACGATGGCGGTCTTGCGCAACGCGGGCGTGACGGATCTTTTCGTCAACGTCGCGGGCGCGGCGTTCGCGCACTATCCGAGCGGCGTCCTGCCGC
>CAVKTW010000165.1:0-3801 GCA_963659085.1 Candidatus Methanomethylophilaceae archaeon
GCCCGTCGCCGCCTTGACGGCGGCGGCGGCCTGCTCGAGGGCGGACGCCTTCTCGCCAACGGACGCAATCGCGGCCTGCTGCGCCTGGGAGAGCCCCTCCTGACGGCCGGCCAAAATGGCGAGCGCGGCGGAGAACTGGCTGCGGAAAAGCCGTTCCTTGCGATCCTCGTTCTCAAGCTTCAGCTCGGCGAGGAGCTTCTCGAAGTCGGTCGTCCCCCTGACGGAGACGGACTCTCCGGAGAGGACGGCTGTTTTCGCCGCGCCCGCGTTTTGGCCGGAGGCGACCCCAGTGTCGGATTGAAGCGTGTTCGCTTGAACGTTTTGTGAGATCTTGATTTCCATAGCGTTCCGTTTACGAGGGAAAGGCGACAAGGTTACAAGCAAGACATCATCAGACCAAAAGTTCTCCCCGAATCAGAGTTTGTCGTAGGAGAAGACGACCTCCGCCACGAAGTTGATCGGGTCGCCCTCCGGGACCTCGCTCATCGTCTGGACACGCGCCGACGCGATCTCGGCGGCGACCTGATCGTCCACCTCGCGGTCGAGAAACGCCTTGACCTCCAAGCGTTCCTTGAGGACGAGCGAAAAGGCCATCCAAAGCGCCTTGTTGGCGTCTTCATGGTCGAGCGCCTCGCCGGGAGCCGCCTCTTCGTCGAGGACACCCAGCCAATTGTTCTGCAGGCGCTCCGAGAGGACGCGAACGACGTTCCAAAGTTTCTCCTTCGTCGTCTCGCCAGCATCCAACGGCAGGGGGCCCGCCTCCGTCATTCTCTGAAAGAGCCTCAACGCCGACAAGGCGTGGACGCGCCGGCCGCGCACGGAGACGGCACCGATGAGGAAGTGCCGCAGCCGCGCGTCCGTGAGAATGTCGGCGCGCGTTTTGGAGTCGGCGCTGACCCACGCCTGAAGCTCCTCGCGGAGGCGCACCGCCTGTTGAAGCGCCTCCTCCTCCGCGTCGTCGAACCTCGCCACGTAGGACTCCTTCCCGTCCACACGGTAGGTGTCGACCGGCGACTTCCAGCGGTCGAGATAGGCGTTCTCCAAGCGGACGGTCTCCTCCTCCGTGAGGCGGAGCCCCGGCGCGTCGTTGGGGTTGACGCGCCGCGCGAACGCGCCGACGAACGCCCGCGTCCGTGCGCAAATCTCGCAGATCACCTCGCCGTTGCGGCGGAGACGGTCGAGGTCGACGGGACGCTTCTGCCGCCGCGCCTCCTTGACCTCCTTGTAGATGAGGCGGTCGAGGTCCCACGCGCCGCGCCGGAGGAAGACCCGCTGCGCGTCGGGCAAAAGCGGAACACGCGCGTTCAGATGCGCCATGACGGCCTCTTTCGCGACATGGGCGTCATGCACGAGATCCATCGCCCCCAGGACTTTGTTGAGTTTGCCGCACGCCTCCCGCGCCACGCGGGGGATGAACGACCTGAAGGCGGGGTGGGCGAGCGCGTTCTCCTTCGCGACACCGAAGGCCTCGGCGAAGGCGCGGCGGAGGGCGTCGGCGTTCGCCAGTGCGTCGCCGTTTTCATCGAAGAGGCACACGCCAAGTTCGTTCGGTCGCCCAGTGCGCGACGAGAAGAACGCCGTGCCGCCCAAGCCGCGCTCAAGGCCGGCGAGCTGACGCCGGAGGAGCGGGCCCGGCACGCCCGCGGGAACGCTGTTGCGGAAGAGATCCCGCGACCGCTCCACGTTCTCGACAATCTCGCGATCCTTCAGGATCTCCGACTGGAAGGCGTCCGCCATGCCGGCGAGCAACGCCGCCCTCACGACGGCGGACGGCGCGGCGTTGATGCGCGCGCGGAGGCGCTCGAAGGCGCGGTCGCACAAAGCGTCCATCATCGCCTCGTCGGTGACGGCGCCTTGCGAGTCCACATAGTCGTCCCGCGCGTCGATGGGCAGGTTCGAGAGCGCGTTCGCGGCGAGGCTGCGGCGCGTCTCCGCGTCGAACTTGTTGTCGAAGCCAGACTTGAGGCTGGCGACGAGCTTGTCGAGCGTCTCGCGGTCGAGCGCGTCGAGCTGCGCGATCTGGCGGTCGACGGCCTGCGCGGCCTCCGCCGCCGACGGCGCCCCCGCGATTCGGACGAGGCGGCCGGAGCCGAGCTTCCTCGCGTATTTCGCGCTGCCGAGGTGGCGCATTTCGGAGTTGGTGATGGGCGCGCCCTGGTGGTCGGCCACGTCCGTCTCGCCGTCCTTCCACCACGTGTCGGTAAGTTCCGCCCCGTCCGTCCGCTTGCCGTCAAGCGTCGTCCACTCGAAGACGACCGTTTCGCCGCGCGACTTGAAGAAGTCGAGGCCGAGTTTGCTCGTCTGCCGCCAGAAGGCGGTCATCGCCACGTGGTCGAGAATGCGCTGGATCTCGGCCGTGCGGCCGCCGGTCGCGTGGCGCGCGACGATCTCCGCGATTTTCGCCTCGATGCCCGCGCGGTCCCGGTCGCCGAAGTCCGTGTCGACGATCTCCAGGATCGCGTCCGCCACCGCGCCGGTCACGACGTTCACGTCGGGGAACTCCTTGATGACGCGGGGGTCGATGTTCTTGCGCACCATGTCGTGGACGGCGGCCACGATCCCGTGGCGGGCGATCTCGCCGGCCCAGCCCGTCCGCTTGCCGGCCGCCGCGTCCGACCGCGCCCGGCGGATCTTCGAGAAGATGTCGAGGTCGCGCCAGCGCAGGAACCGCACCCAGTCCGCCTGATCCTTGGGCGTGATGATGTCGTCGTCGTCCTTGGCGGGCTTGTAGACCCACGCGCGGCGGTCGTTGTCGCGTGTGAAGGCGATGGTCAACGCCGCGCTCTCCGCGTTGCCGTTGAGGCCGATGGACTCGTTGTAGCCGTTGATGAGCTGCGAGCGGATGGGGGACTTAAGAACGCCGTCGCGGTCGGGCGACTCCGCGAGCTGGTTGACGAGCGGCAGGGAGGGGTCGCGGACGGCGGAGAACCCGTAGAGCGCGAACTTGCCGCCGGCCGTCCGCGCCATCGCGCCCTTCTCGGCGCGGATCGTCCGCGTCACGTTCTCGCGGAAGCCGGTCACGGTGGCGACCTCGCCGAGATCCTTGGCGACGGAATGCCGCGCGACGAGATCTTGCAGACGGTTCAGCACGGCCGCGCGGCGAGACCCGAAGAAGAGACCCTTGATGAGGTCGTATTCGGCGAAGCGGACGCGCGGGTCGTCCGGGTTCGCGAACGAGATGCGGAAGGCGCGGCCGTCGACCTCAATCGTCCTGTCCTGAAGGTCGGAAAACGATCCGTCGGGGGCGCGGAATGTGGCGAGGGTGATGTCCTCTGCGCGTTGGAACGCGGCGTCAATGCGAATCGGCATGGGTCAACCTCTCTTTCTCGTCCGGGTGGGTTTCGCGACTTGTCCGCGTTGTCTACGCGCCACGCGCCGTTGAGGTTACAGCGCCTCGGAACGGCGAAACCACGAACTTTCGGCTCAATGAATGAGGGAATCACGGGCGGGAGTTGTGCTATACTATTCATCTCATTAGGAATGACAGGACACACACAAGGAGATTTATGTCACACATCAACTGGACGACCGTCGGACTTCTCGGTGTCTCGAACCTCGTGATGCTCTACGCCTGGTATGGACATCTGCGCAGTCTCTCAGGTGCGCCGGTCTGGGTCGCGATTCTCGTCTCGTGGCTGATCGCGCTCGCCGAGTATTGCGTGGCCGTCCCCGCCAACCGGATCGGCTCGCGGACGATGACGCTTGAGCAACTGAAGATCACGCAGGAGGCCGTCACGCTGCTCGTCTTCATGCCCTTCTCCGTCGTCGTCATGCACGAAAGCGTCTCGTGGAACTACCTCG
>CAVKTW010000166.1:0-3451 GCA_963659085.1 Candidatus Methanomethylophilaceae archaeon
CTGACGAGCGCGGTCGCCTACCAGTATGTCCGCGAGATCTTCCCCGACGTGCCGATCCTGAAACTCGGCTGGACGAACCCTCTTCCGAAGAAACTCGTCGCCGACTTCGCGAACGGTCATCCGCGCCTCCTCGTCGTCGAGGAGCTCGACCCGTTCCTCGAAGACCAGGTGAAGGCGATGGGGATCAAGGTCGTCCCTCACGAGACGGAGCTCAACATGCTGGAGCTCAACGCCGACCGCATCCAGAACCTCCGCCACGAGCTGTTGGGCGACGTCCCGCCGGCGAAGGAAAGAAAAGTCCCCGCTGGGCTTCCGACGCGCCCGCCCGTCCTCTGCGCGGGGTGCGGCCACCGAGGCGTCTTCTACGTCCTCCACAAACTCGGCGCGACCGTGACGGGCGACATCGGCTGCTACACCTTGGGCGCGTTTCCCCCGCTCTCGGCGATGGACACGACGATCTGCATGGGAGCGTCCATCGGCAACGCGGCCGGCATGAAGAAGGCGGGGCTGAAAGGGCGCATCTGCGCCGTCCTCGGCGACTCGACGTTCTTCCACTCCGGCATGACCGGCATCCTCTCCGCGCTCTACAACTCGACGCCCGTGACAACGGTTGTCCTCGACAACCGCATCACGGCGATGACGGGTCACCAGGACAACCCCGGCACCGGCAAGACGCTCGCGGGCGACGCGGCGCCCGTCACGGAGATCGCCGACATCGCGAAGGCGTGCGGCTACAAGAAAGTCGCGAAAGTCTCCGCCGACGACTTGAAGGGGCTTGAGAACGTCCTGTCCGAGTCGATGGACGGCGACGAGCCCGCGCTCGTCATCGCCTACGCGCCGTGCCGCATCGCGGCGAAGTTGACGAAGGAGGGGCTGTGCCAGACGGACGCGGCCAAATGCAAGGCGTGCGGCGCGTGCTTCAAACTCGGCTGCCCCGCGATCACGCGCGGCGAGGAGATCGCGCCCGGCCGCTTCAAGATGTCCATCGACGAGAACCAGTGCGCGGGCTGCAGCCACTGCACGCAAGTCTGCCCCTTTGGCGCGATCACACGCATCCGATGAAATCCGTTCAGGACATCGTTGACCTCGCCTCCGCCTTCTACGGAAGCGCGGTCTTGTTCGCCGCGCTGGAGCACGACCTCTTCTCGCGTGTCGAAAAGGGCGAGTTCGCGCGTGTCGCGGAGTCGTCGCTGCCTCGCGGCCTTCGCCTTTTGCTCGACGCCTGCGCGGCGGAGGGGCTTCTCGTCAAGTCGGCGGACGGCTACGCGAACGCGCCCGCCGCGAAGCTCGCGCTCGTGCGCGGCGGGCCCGCCGACCTCACCAAGGCGATTGGCTACAACCGCGACGTCTACCCCGCGTGGGGACGGCTCGCCGAGTTCGTGCGCACGAACGAATGCGTCGAACGCCCCGAACTCCACCTCGGCGAAGACCCCGCGCGGACGAAGGCGTTCGCGGAGGCGATGTTCTCGCGGGCGATGGGCATCGGCCGAAGCGTCGTCGACCTCGTTGACACGTCGGCCGTCGGCGGCGCGGGTCACGCGCCGCGCCTCCTCGACCTCGCGGGCGGGCCGGGCGCGTATGCCATCTTGCTGGCGCGGAAAAATCCCGATTTGACGTGCGTGACGGTCGACCTCCCCGCGATTTCCAAGGCGGCGGCCTCGTTCGTCGAGAACGCGGGTCTGTCCGACCGCATCGAATGCCGCGCGGGCGACTACCACGCGGACGACTACGAGAAGGGCGAATACGATGTCGTCACGATTTTCGGCGCGCTCCACCAGGAAAGCCCCGCGTCCATCGTGGACATCTTGAAACGCGCCGCGCGGGCGTTGCGCGACGGCGGGCGGCTCTACGTCCTTGACTTGATGACGGATGCGACGCGCACCGCGCCAAAATTCTCCGCGCTCTTCGCCGTCAACATGGCGCTCACGACGACGAACGGCTGGGTCTTCTCCGACGCGGAGTTGAAGGGGTGGATGCGCGAGGCCGCGCTCGTGCCGCAAGACACCGTGGCGCTCCCGCCGCCGATGCCGCATTGGCTCGTCGCGGCGCGGAAGGAGGGTGTCGCGTGACGAAGATTCTGAAGGTCAAACTCGGTCTTTTCGCGCTCGCGCTCGCGCTTCTCGTCGCGGGCTTCAAGACGCTCATCTTCGACCAGATGCCGGGGCTTTTCCAGAATCCGCAGGAGGATCTCTCCTTCGGCTGGTATGTGCCGCTCTTTTCCATCTATGTCGTCATCGTCGAGCGCAAGAAGATCCTTTCCTCGCTCGCCGCGTCGAGTTGGTGGGGGGCGTTTCTCACACTGCCGTTCCTCTTCCTTGGCTTTTTGGGGGTGCGCGGCCTTCAGGTGCGCTTCGAGATCGTCGCCGTCGTGGGGCTTCTCATCACGCTCACGTGGGCGTTCTTCGGCCGCGCCGCCGCCCGCCGCGTCCTCTTCCCCGCCGCCTTCCTCCTCTTCTGCACACCGCTCGCGACATTCTTGGATGTCATCACCGTCCACCTGCGGCTCTTCGCGACAAGCGCGGCGTGCGCCATCCTCAAGGGACTGGGCTCCGACATCGTGCGCACGGGGACGATGCTCGCCGCGCCCGACGGCTCGTTCGCGATTGACGTCGCCGATCCCTGCTCGGGTCTGCGCTCCATCTTCGCGCTGATGGCGTTGACGGCGGGCTACGCCTACTTCACGCAGAAGACGCTTCTGACGCGCCTCATCCTCTTCGCCTGCTCGGTGCCGCTCGCGATCATCGGGAACATCGCCCGCATTTTGACAATCTGCCTCGTGGGGACGTGCGCCTCCCAAGAGTTCGCCGTCGGCTTCTACCACGACTACTCCGGCTACGTCGTTTTCCTCGCCGCGCTCGCGCTCATGGTCGTCGCGGGCGAGGGTGTCTCGCGCCTTGGCCGCTTGTTGCCGGCGGCGAAAACGTCGCCCACGGAGGCGACCCCGCCGCCCGCCTCGGCGGAACGACACGCGCTCCTCGTCCCCGGCGTGACGCTCGCCGTTCTCGCGTGTGCGATGGCGACGCTCCTCTCGACCCGAGACGACGCTCTGCGAAGCCCCTCGCGCGAGCCTCACCGAACTCGTGGGCTTCACGTCCGAACCGCTCGCGGCGAGCGAGGCCGAGTTGACGATCCTCCCGAAGGACACGCGCATCGACAAGCGTCTCTACACCGCGCCCGACGGCACATGGTTCGCCGTCTCGCTCGTCATGGGCGGCCACTCGAAAAGCTCCATCCACCGCCCGGAGCTCTGCCTGCCCTCGCAGGGCTTCCTCATGCGCGACCCGAAGACCGTCACCGTCGGCGACACGCCGTGGCGGACGCTCTCGCTCGTCGCCGCCTCCGCGCCGCGCCCGCTTGCGTTCGCCTACACGTTCTTCAACCAAGACGGCTTTCGGACGTCCTCGCACGTCCGAAAGCCGTCTTGGTTGAAGAACGTGTAGGCGAACGCAAG
>CAVKTW010000166.1:3461-7678 GCA_963659085.1 Candidatus Methanomethylophilaceae archaeon
CACGTCCGGCGCATTTTGCGCGACATCTGGGATCGCTCGTTTTTGAACCGCATCGACCGCTGGGCGATGGTGACGGTCTGCTCGTCCGCCGCGACCGAGGAGGAACTCGCGGCGTTTCTGCGGAATTTGGAAAGGATGGTGAGGTAAGGTGCGTTTCTTGGGGTTCTATTTCGGCGCGTTTCTCGCCGCCTTCCTCCTCACGCTCGTCCTCACGCCGCTCGTGCGCGAATTGAACCGCGCACTCGGAATGGTTGACAAGCCCGGCGCGCGGCGCATCAACAAAGTCCCCATCCCGCGCGGCGGCGGCCTCGCGCTCTTCCTCGGCGTGTCCGCGACGACCATCGGCTTCGTCTTCTTGGGGTGCGCGTCGTTCTTCCCGCCGTCGGCCACCGTCTTTTTGAAGATCACGGCGCTCGCGACGGCGCTTGTCGCCGTCGGCTACGCCGACGACAAGTTCGGCCTCAAGCCCGTCGTGAAACTCCTCTGCCAGCTCGCGGTCGCCTTCGGGGCGTGGGCGTGGGCGGGCGTCGGCTTCGCCGACTTGTGGCCGCGCCTGCCGTGGTATCTCGACTGCGCCATCACCTGCTTCTGGATCGCGGGGGCGATCAACGCCTTCAACCTCATCGACGGCCTCGACGGCCTCGCCTCCGGGCTCGCGCTCGTCGCGACGGTCGGCATGTGCGGGACGCGGCTTTTCGCGGGGCTGTCGGAGGGGCTTCTGCCCTACTTCGCGCTCGCGGGCGGCCTCCTCGGCTTCCTGCGCTACAACTACAACCCCGCCTCGGTCTTCCTCGGCGACAGCGGCTCGATGTTCATCGGCTTCGCGCTCGCGGTGCTGCCGCTGTGCGTCCACGAGTCGAACTCCCTGTTCGTCTCCGTCGGCGTGCCGCTGCTCGCCATGGGCATCCCCATCTTCGACACGAGCCTCGCGATCCTGCGCCGCAGCGTCCGCCACCTGTTGCGCCGCGAGGGCATCCAGGAGGGCAACGGCGAGGTCATGACGGCCGACACCGACCACCTGCACCACCGCATCCTGCGCGCGCACGGCTTCAACCAGCGCAAGGCCGTCTGGATCCTCTACGCCTTCGCCTTCTTCCTGACGGCGGCGGCGTTCCTCAACGTGGCGTTCGCGTCGCACGAGGCGGGGCTGTGGCTCATCACCTTCACCGTCTGCGTCGTCATCGTCTGCCGCGACATGGCGCGTGTGGAGATCTTCGACTTCTCGCTGTTGCTCAACAACATCGCGCGGCGGGAGGACGAGGCGGCCGACAAGGGCCTCTCCCGCCTCGCCGTGCCGTTCTACATCATCCTCGACCTTGTGCTTCTCGCGGCCATCGACCTCTTCTGCCTCTGGGTGCTGAAGATCGACATCTCGGCGGGCGGCGCCCGGTTCGCGCTCGTCATCCGCATCGCCGCGATGCTCGCGCTGCTCGCGGCGGTGGGCACCTACGTGACGATCTGGTCGCGGGCGCTGCTCTCGAACTTCCTGCGCCTCGCCCTCGGTTGCGCGGCGGGCGCGGTCGTCGGCTCGGCGATTGTCACGCTCGTGCCCAACACGGGCGACGACGCCCACGTGTTCGCGATGACGCTCCTCTTCGCGCTCCTCTCGTTCGCCGCGCTCACGCTGGTGCGGATGGCGCGGCCGACCGTCCGCGACCTCTTCTTCCTCATCGACGCGCGGCGGATCCAGGATCGCAAGGACGTCTCGCGCGTCCTCGTCTACGGGTCGGGGTTGCGCTACCGGGCGTTCCGCCGCGAGATGGTGCGCCGCACGACGGCGAACCGCCGCGTCATCGTCGGGATCTTGGACGACAACCCGCTCCTCCTGCACCACTACATCGGCTCGACGAAGGTGCTGGGCTCGTTCAAGGACGCGCCGTCCGTCATCAACGCGCTCAACGTGGACGCGCTCGTCATCGCCTTCGAGGCGACGCGGGGGCGCGTCGCGGAGATCGTCCGCGAGGTGAGGCCGCTCGGCGTGAAGGTGTCGCTCTTCTCGTTCGCGGAAACGGACGTGTCGGCGGCGGCCGAGGATTCATTTTAGGAGTAAACGAATGGAAAAACTGACGCAACAGGAAATTTTCGACTATCACACGGGCGGCAAGGTCGCCGTCGCGCTCCCCAAGGCGCTCGCGACACAGCGCGACCTCTCGCTCGCCTACACGCCCGGCGTCGCCGAGGCGGTGCGCGAGGTCGCCAAACGCCCGGAGGCGGCCTACGAGTTGACGGCGAAGGAGAACCTCGTCGCCGTCGTCTCCGACGGCACGGCGATTTTGGGGTTGGGCGACTTGGGGGCGGCCGCGTCCATCCCCGTCATGGAGGGCAAGGCCGTCCTCTTCAAGGCGTTCGGCGACGTGAACGCCTGGCCCGTGCCGCTCGGCTGCTGCCGCGTCGGCGGCGGCGAGCGCGGCAAGACGGATGTCGAGCGCGTCATCGCCGCCGTCAAGGCGATCGCCCCGCAGTATGGCGGCGTCAACTTGGAGGACATCGCCTCGCCCGCCTGCTTCGAGATCGAGGACAGGCTCGACGCGGAGCTCGACATCCCCGTCTTCCACGACGACCAGTGGGGAACGGCCGTCATCTCGCTCGCGGGCGTGATCAACTTCGCGCAGCTCGCGGACAAGGCGATGGGCGACTTGAAGGTCGTCATCAACGGCGCGGGCGCGGCGGGCATCCGCATCTGCGAGATGCTCAAGGCGGCGGGCGTCCGCGACATCGTGATGTGCGACTCGAAGGGGACGATCCGCCCCTCGCGCGAAGACCTCAATCCCTTCAAGCGCCGCCACGCCGTCGAGACATCGGCGTTGACGCTCAAAGAGGCGCTTGTCGGCGCGGACGTCTTCATCGGCGTCTCGGCGGCGAACGTCCTCTCCGGCGAGGACGTGAAGACGATGGCCGCGTTCCCCGCGATTTTCGCGATGGCGAACCCCGACCCGGAGATCGCGCCGGAGGAGGTCGAGAAAGCGTTGGCGGGTCGCCGCCACGTGATGGTGACGGGGCGGAGCGACTACCCCAACCAAATCAACAACGTCTTGGGCTTCCCCTACCTCTTCCGGGGCGCGCTCGACGTCCGCGCCACGACGATCAACACGGAGATGAAGGTCGCGGCCGCCCACGCGCTCGCCCGCCTCGCGCAGGCGGAGGTGCCGGCGGACGTCCGCGCCGTCTACCCGCGCGAGAACCTCGTCTTCGGGACGGACTACCTCATTCCCAAGCCGTTCGACCGCCGCCTTTTCGTGGAAGTCTCCGCCGCCGTCGCCGAGGCGGCCGTCCGCACGGGCGTGGCGCGGTGCGCGTCCTTCGACGCGGCCGCCTACCGCGCGAGCCTCACGCGGCGCAACGAGGAGCGTTCGCGGTAGATGGGCGCGGCCATCGAGACGGCGGACGGCGGCGTGGGCGTCGTCGTCCCCAAGACGCGGCGGCTGACGCTCCCGGAGGGCGGGCTTCGCCTCGCCTACGGCGGCGTCCTCAAGGAGGTCGAGGTTCTCTACGAGGAGTGCGGCGCGCCCGCCCGCGACGACAACGTCATCTACATTTGCCACGCGCTCACGGGCGACGCGCACGTCGCGGGCATCCGCCCCGGCGAGACGAAGCCGAGCGGTTGGTGGGAGGGGATGGTGGGCCCCGGCCGCGCCGTGGACACGAACCGCTACCACGTCATTTGCGCGAACGTCCTCGGCGGTTGCGCGGGGACGACGGGGCCCATGTCGGTGAACCCCGACACGGGCAAGCCCTACGGTTCCACCTTCCCGCAATACACGTTCGACGACGCGATTGACGTCTTCCGCCTGTTGCTGAGGGAACTCGGCGTCACGCACCTCGCCGCGCTCATCGGCGGCAGCTACGGCGGCCTGCAGGTCGTCAACTGGATGACGCGCTTCCCGGAGGACATGGATCGCGTCTGCCTCATCGCGACGAGCGCCTACCTCAACACGCAGGCCATCGCCTTCAGCGTGATGAGCCGCAACTCGATCACCGACGACCCCGCCTGGGCGGGCGGCGACTACTACCTCGACGGCGACGGCAAGGGCCCCAAGGCGGGGCTCGCGTCGGCGCGGCAGCTCGCGCACATCACCTACCTCTCGCGGGAGCTTTTGGAGGCGAAGTTCCACCGCGAGCTCCAGCGCGAGTTCGTCGAGGCGACGGCGGCGGAACGCGCCCGGCGCGACCGCCTCTTCAAGACCTACTTCCAGATCGAGAGCTACCTCGACTACCAG
>CAVKTW010000167.1:0-3050 GCA_963659085.1 Candidatus Methanomethylophilaceae archaeon
GAAAGATGTTTCCTCGTTTCTCAAGGAGATCGACCGTCGACGAGGCACCCGAGGCGTCGATTTCCGCCTTGGTGATGACATCGACGTGCGAGGGGATCTCCATCTTGGTGAGGCCAAGGCGCGAGGCCTCGACGACGACGCGCCCCAAGTCGTTGGTGGCGACGGGTGACGGCGCGGCAGATTGGACGGCGGCCGCGACGGCCGCCAGCATCAGCGTATTCATGATCCTCTTTCCCCCTCATGCGAGGGTACTTGATGGTGGAGGAGGGGTCCCGTCTTCCGACTCTCACGGCTGCGCGACAGCGCCTGGTTTCCACAGGACTTTCCGGTCAGCCCCTCCGTTTTGTTTTTTTTCCTACCCCCGCTCGTTGCAGTGGTAGCACGTGTGGAGCAAGTGGTGCGCCTTCTCGCTGCCGGGCTCGCCCAAGAACTCCTTGTAGAGTTTCTGGATGTCCTTGTTCTCGTGCGAGAGGCGGACGCCCTTGCCCTCATCCTCGGCGTAGATGCCCGCCATGCGCTGCTCCAGCACGCGCCGGCGATCCTCCTCGCCCGTGATGAGCGGCTGGCCGCCGCCGTTGATGCACCCGCCGGGGCAGGCCATGATCTCAATCGCCTGGAAGCGCGAGCGATCCTCGCGCACCATGTCGAGCACCTTGCGCGCGTTGCCGAGACCGGAGGCAATCGCCACGTTGACGCTCACCCCCGGCGCGACCTCGACCTTCGCCTCCTTCACGCCGTCCAGCCCGCGCACGGCGCGGAAGTTGATCTTGTCGCCCTTGGGGTTCTCGCCCGTGAGCATGAAGGTGACGCTCCGAAGCGCCGCCTCCAGGACGCCGCCCGTCACGCCGAAGATGACGCCCGCGCCCGTCGACTCGCCGAGCGGGTCGTCGTAGTCGGACGACTCCAGGTTCGCGAGGTTGATGCCCGCCTCGTGGAACATCGAGATGAGCTCGCGCGTCGTCACCACGTAGTCGACGTCCTTGACGCCCTCGTGCGTGAACTCGGGACGCGCCGCCTCGTATTTCTTCGCCTGGCACGGCATGATCGAGACGACGACGAGATCTTGGGGCGCGACGCCCGTCTTCTCGGCGTAGTAGCTTTTCGCAATCGCGCCGAACATCTGCTGCGGGCTCTTGCAACTCGACGGGATGTCGAGGAGATCCGGGTAGTGGTGCTCCAGGAAGTTGATCCACCCCGGGCAGCAGGAGGTGAGGATCGGCAGGTTCTGCCCGCTCTTGACGCGCTCGACGAGCTCGTGACCCTCCTCCATGATCGTCAGGTCGGCGGAGAAGTCCGTGTCGAAGACCTTGTCGAAGCCGAGCTGGCGCAACCCCGAGACGAGCCGCCCCGTGATGGGCTCGCCCGGCTTGAAGCCGAACGACTGGCCCACCGCGACGCGCACCGCCGGCGCCGTCTGGACGATGACCGTCTTCGCGGGGTCGTGCAGCGCCTTCCAGACGTTCGCGACCTGGTTGTTGCCGACGATGGCCCCCGTGGGGCAGACGTTCGCGCACTGGCCGCAGAAGGTGCAGGAGGAGTCCGCGAGCGGAATCATCGAGGCCGTGCCGACCTTCGCCGAGAAGCCGCGCCCGTTGCCGGTCAGCGCGCCCACGGTCTGAACCTTGTTGCAGACCGTCTCGCACCGGCGGCACATGACGCACTTGGACATGTCGCGCACGAGCGCGGGCGACTCGTCGACGGGCAGCGTGTTGACCGCCCCCTTGTATTTGATGTCGCGGATGCCGAACTCGTGCGCGAGCTTCTGCAGCTCGCAGTGCTGGTTCTTCGTGCAGGTGAGGCACGTCTGCGGGTGGTCGGAGAGGAGCAGCTCCAGCACCGTCCGCCGCGCCTTCAGGGCGCGGAGCGAGTTCGTCCAGACCTCGACGCCGTCGCGGGCGACCGGGGTCGCGCACGCGGGGACGAGAATCCGGCGGGGGCCGCGGATGCCCGTCGCCTCGACGAGGCAGAGACGGCACGAGGCCGGCTTGTTCGCCGTTCCGCAGCCGACGTCGGGGCAGTAGCAGAGCGTCGGGATGTGGACGTTGATCTTGTTCGCCGCGTCGAGGATCGTGCCGCCGGCGGGGATCTGGACTTTGGTTCCGTTGATTGTAATCGTCACGTTAGCCATGGTGTTCCACTCTTCCTATTCCTTGACAATCGCCTTGAACGGGCACGCCGCGATGCACGCGCCGCACTTGATGCACTTCTTCACGTCGATGACGTGCCTCTGCTTGACCGCGCCCTCGATGGCCGCCACCGGGCAGTTGCGGGCGCACTTCGTGCAGCCCTTGCAGGCGTCGGTGATCTTGAGGGAGTAGAGCTTCGTGCAGGTCCCCGCCGGACACTTCTTGTCGCGCACGTGCGCGAGATACTCGTCGCGGAAGTAGCGCAGCGTCGAGAGGATCGGGTTGGGCGCCGTCTGGCCGAGGCCGCAGAGCGCGGTGTCCTTGATCGTGTTGGCGAGATCCTCCAGCTCGGCGAGCATCTCCTCGGTGCCCGTGCCGTCGCAGATCTTCTGGAGCATCTCCAGCATCCGCCGCGTGCCGATGCGGCAGGGCGTGCACTTGCCGCACGACTCGTCCTTCGTGAACTCCAGGTAGAACTTCGCCATCGCCGGCATGCAGTCCTTGTCGGAGAGGACGATCATGCCGCCCGAACCCATCATCGAGCCGATCTTGCCGAGGTTCGCGTAGTCGATGGGCGTGTCGAGGTTCTCCGTGGTGATGCACCCGCCGGAGGGGCCGCCCGTCTGCACCGCCTTGAAGGCGTGGCCGCCGGAGATGCCCCCGCCGATGTCGTAGATGATCTCGCGGAGCGTCGTCCCCATCGGGACCTCGACGAGGCCGACGTTGTTGATCTGCCCCGCGAGCGCGAAGACCTTGGTGCCGGAGTTGCCGGAGACGGTCTTGACCCAGTTGCCCTTCTCGTCGCGCTCGACGACCCAGTTGCCGATCTTCGCGTATTCGGACGCGCCGTGGACGAGGATCCACGGGACCGAGGCGTAGGTCTCGACGTTGTTGACGTTGGTGGAGCAGCCCCAGTAGCCGCCG
>CAVKTW010000168.1:0-8284 GCA_963659085.1 Candidatus Methanomethylophilaceae archaeon
TGATCCGGCGCGGACTGCCGAAGAAGGTGCGGCTCGACTGCAACATGCGCTTCGGGCGGCTCACGCTCGACGACTACCGCCTCATGCGCCGCGCGGGCTTCCAGTTCGTCCTCTTCGGGGTCGAGAGCGCGAACCAAGAGACGCTCGACCGCTTCCGCAAGGCGTTGAAGGTCGAGGATGTCGAGAGGGGCGCGAAGTGGGCGACCGAGGCGGGTCTGGACGTCCACGTCACCTTCATGTTCGGCCACGCCTGGGAAGGGCCCGCCGAGATCGCGAACACCGTCCGCCTCGCGCGTCGCCTGCTCGCGAAGGGCTGGGCGAAGACGCTTCAGTGCACGCTCACGATCCCCTACCCAGGCACACCGCTCTTCAAGGAACTCGACGCGGGCGGGAACCTCCTCACGAAGGACTGGGACGACTACGACATGCGCCGCGCCGTCACGCGGACGCCGCTCGTGACGGAGGCGGACTTGAAGAAAGCCATCCGCGACGTCTACCGGGGCTTCCTCCAGCCGTCGGCGCTCTGGCACAGGCTCACCTCGACGCGGACGCTCTTCGACGTCGGCTTCTACTACCGTGGCCTCCGATCCCTCATCGGCCACCTCGTCGACTTCAAGACCGCGTGAGATTTTTGGTATAATAGACCGCAAGGAGAAAACCATGTCCAACCGCACCTACCCCCAAGAGGAACTTCGCTCGATTCTGCAGTCGTTCGGCATCACGGATGTGACCGACGTCTCGCGCTACGGATCGGGCCACATCAACGACACGTTCAAGGTCGAGACCGCCTTGGGCGTCCGCTACATCCTGCAGCGCGTCACCGATGCGTTCGACAAGGACATCCTGAAGTCGAACATCCTGCGCGTCACGCAACACCTCCAGCAGAAGGGCGTCAAGACGCTGGAGGTCGTCGCCTACGAGAACCCCTGGCGCGTCTACCGCTTCCTGGAGGGCTACACGTCCGTCGACGTCATCTCGAACCCCCGCGAGGCGTTCCTCGCCGCGTCGGCGTTCGCCTCGTTCCAGAACGCGCTCGCCGACCTGCCGGAGCCCCAACTCCTGCCCGTCATCCCGAAGTTCCACGACACGGTCGACCGCCTGCGCCTCCTCGACGAGGCCGCCCGCGCCGACGTCAAGGGGCGCAAGGCCCTCGTCGGGAGGGAACTTGACTTCATCGAGGCGCGGCGCGAATCGTGCGCGACGATTGTCACGGGGCTCGCGTCGGGCGAGATCCCCACGCGCACGACGCACAACGACACGAAGATCAACAACGTCATGTTCGCGCCCGACGGCTCGAACGTCGTCATCGACCTCGACACGACGATGCCCGGCTCCGCGCTCTACGACTTCGGCGACATGGTTCGCACGTCGTCCGCCGCCGCCGCCGAGGATGAGAGGGACTTGAGCAAGGTCTACTCGAAGGAGGACTACTTCGAGGCGCTCGTCAAGGGCTATCTCGAAAAGGCCGCGTTCCTGACGGAGGCGGAGAAGGCGCTCCTCGCGTTCTCGGGGCGGCTCATCACGCTCACCATCGGCATCCGCTTCCTGACCGACTACCTCGCCGGCGACACCTACTTCCACACGGCCTACGACGACCACAACCTCGTGCGTTGCCGGACGCAGATCAAGATGGTCGAGTCCATGGAGGCGCAGGCCGACCGCTACGAGGCGATTGTCCGCCGCTACGCATGAGCCTCGCCCCTCTCCTTTTGGCGTCTCTGCTCGCCACGAACGCGGCCCCTGCGGAGGCCGCCTCGCCCGTCCTCATCACGGCCGACTCGACCTACTACGACCGCCAGGAGGGCTACGCGATCTTCAAGGGTCACGTCGCCGTCCACGACGCGGACTACCAGCTGCACGCCGACCGCGCCTACGTCTTCATGCAGGCCGCGTCCAACACGTTGAGCCGCATCGCCGCCATCGGATCTGTGGCGATCACGAACGGGACGAAGCGCGCGTATGGCTCGCAGGCGACCTACCACCGCGACGAGGGACTCGTCGTCCTCCATGGCGCGGAGGGCGCGGACGCGCGTGTCCTCGACGAGACGCCCGCCGGCGCGCGCGTCGTCCAAGGCCGCAAGATCAGGTTCTGGATCGACCGCGAGCAGGTCGAGGTTCTTGACGCGACGCTCTCCTCGCCGAAGCCGGAGGGTTCGCTCAAACTCCTGAACTGACCATGGCGCAGGAGCAGCTTTTCGCGGACGACTACAAGGTCTCCCTCGATGTCTTCGAGGGGCCCCTCGACTTGCTGCTCTACCTCATCCGCCGCGAGGAGCTCGACATCTACGACATCCCCATCGAGCACATCACGGCGGAATACATGGCCTTCATCGAGGACGCGCGGCGGCTCAACCTCGACGTCGCGGGCGAGTTCATCGTCATGGCGGCGACGCTCATGGTCATCAAGTCGCGCATCCTCCTGCCCGTCACCCGGCGGACGGTCGAGGAGGGGGACGGCGAGGAGTGGGTGGATCCGCGCCTCGACCTCGTGCGCCAGCTGATCGAATACAAAAAGTTCAAGGACGCCGCGATCCGCTTGGAATCGTTCGAGAACGCGCAGGCGAACTCGTTTCCCTACGGGGGGCCTCGCCCGCGTTTCGAGAAGACGCGCGCCGACGCCGCCCGCGCCATCGCCTCGCTCGACATGTATGACCTTTTGACGGCGTTCCGCGACGTCCTCTCGCGCTTGGGCGAGGTGCCGCAGGAGGAGCTCAAGGGCGTCCGCTACTCCGTGCCGGACAAGATGGAGGAGGTGTTGAGCCGCGTCCGCCGCGACGCGCAAGTCTCGTTCGTGACGCTCTTCGACCCGGCGCGGACGGCCAAGGGCGAGATCATCGTCACGTTCCTCGCGTTGCTGGAGCTTCTGCGCCAACACCGCGTCATCGTCTACCAGAACGCGGCGTTCCACGAAATCACGATTGTCGCCTCCAAGGAGGCGGCCGACGACCAGCCTCTCGAAAGGCCCGATGACTATGAATGAGACCCAAACCCTGCCCCTGCCCCAATCCCTGCAGGAGATCGTCGGGGCGTTGCTGTTCGCGAGCGAGACGCCGCTGACGGTTGCGGACATCCGCGCCGGCATCCGCGCCGTCGACGCGCAGGAGGGCGAGAACGCGGAGATCATGGATGTCTACAAGACGTGCACGACCAAGGAGGTCGAGGAGGCGGTGCGCGGCGTGGAGAAGGCGTTGGAGGTGGCGGGCGCGGGCTTCCGCCTCGCGTGCGCGGGGGGCGCCTACCGCTTGCAGAGCGTCCCCTCGTGCGGCCGCTACGTCCGCGCGTTCCTGAAGATGGATCGCCCCAGCCGGTTGAGCCGCGCCTCGCTGGAGACGCTTTCCATCGTCGCCTACCGCCAGCCGCTCACGAAGTCGGAGATCGAGTCGATTCGCGGCGTGGACGTTTCGGGGAACGTCAAGACGCTCATGGATCTGGGGCTTATCCGCCTCGTCGGCAAGTCGGAGCTCCCCGGCCATCCGTTTCTCTACGGCACGACGCCGTTTTTCCTGGAGCATTTCGGCCTTTCGTCCCTGCGGCAGCTCAACGAGCTCGACCCGACGCTCCAGCGGTCGAACCCCCGCGAGAAGGCGCAAGCCTACAAACGCAAGGACGGTGGACGTGAAGACGAAGGACTGGACGAAGGACAGGAGGTTTCTCATGAGGCGAATCCCGACAGTGTTGGCGATTCTCTCCCTCGCGGGCCTGACGGCGTGTGAGCGGGGAGGGCGTTTCGACGACGACCGCGCGAGCGCGACGTATCGCGCCGCGATGGCCGACTACCAGGCCGGCCGCCTGAAGGAGGCGATTGAGGGCTTCCGCCGCGTGTGCGCCGAAAACCCGGCGAACGCCTCGGCCCGCTTCCAGCTGGCGTGCCTCCTGCAGGACTCCGCCCACGACTACCTGAACGCCTACGGGGCCTATCAGGAATACTTGCTCCAGCGTCCCGAGAGCGACAAGGCGACGCTCGCGAAAACGCGCCGCGACGTGTGCGAGCGGGAACTCGCGAAAGTCCTCGCCGAGAGACACGCGCCCGACTCGGCGCGGGAGGCCGTGCGCGTCGAACAGGAACTCCGCGCGAGTTTGACACGCGCCGAATCCGAGATCGAGGCGTTGAAAGCCTCCCTCCGCGACGAGCGGGAGAAGGCCGCGTCCGTCGCCTCGGAATACGAGCGGCTTAAAAAGTTCGTCCGCGACGCGGCCCCGGCGGAGGAGAAGGCGCAAGCCCCAGAACAGACAGAACTCGACCGTCTGCGCGCGCTCCTCGACGAGGATCGGCAATCCGCGTCCCCGGCGCGGGAGAGTGTGGACGATGTGAAACGCCTTCTGACGGAGGACGCGGCGCACGGGACGCCGCCCTTGTCGTCCGAACGCGCGGTCTCGCGTCCGTCGTCCGCGAAGGAGGCCTCGGACAAACGCGCCGCGCCGGCGGAATCGTCGCCGGCCGACACGTTCCCGAAGACGTATGTCGTCCAAGACGGCGACACGCTTTACAAAATCGCCATCCGCTTCTACGGCCGCGCCTCGCTCTGGAGCCGCATCCGCGACGCGAACAGGCCGACCATCTCGACGGACGGGCGTCTCAAGACGGGGCAGACGATCATCCTCCCGAAGATTCCCTGATGAGCGCCATCCACATACGACCCGTCGCCAAGGCGCACGACTACACGCGCTCGAAAACGCCGTGGATTCTCACGGAGCACCGCTCGGCGTCCGGGAAACTCATCCACTACATCTCCGGGGGCGGGATGCGCGCCTTCGGGCGAACCGTCCGTCAGGAGGAGGCGCACCGCAAGCACGTCCGCTTCTTCCTCGTCTCGGGTCTTTTCTTCGTCACATGGCTCATCCTCTACTTTTTATGAAACACGCACTCCTCACACTTGTCTTTCTTCCTCTTGCGACCCTCGCGGCCGACACGTCCGGGCGCGACGCCTTTTTGCGTCAGCAGGCCTATGGCGAAATGACGCGCCTCTCGGGGCAGGTCGACGCGCTTCAGACGCATTTCGACTCGCTCGCGCAGCGCGTGTCGCGCCTCGAAGGGCAGAAGCCGTCCGACAGCGCGTTGCGCGCGGAGATCGCCTCCCTCCAATCCGCCGTCGCCGAACTCAAGAAAGAGATGCGCAGGCAGCGCGAGGAGATCGTCCGGGATCTCTCGTCGCGCCTGGCGAAGATGCAACCGAAAGACCCGCCCTCCGCGAAGCCCCGCGCCACGTCGTATTCGGGCCCGACGGACACCTACGTCGTCCAGAACGGCGACAGCCTCTACCTCATCTCGAAGGCGTTTCACACGACGGTCGCCGTTCTGCGCGAGCTCAACGGCATCCAGGGCGACCGCTTGTCGATCGGTCAGAAACTCATCGTCCCCCATGTGGAGGAATAAATGAAAATCCTTGTCGTTGGTTCGGGCGGTCGCGAGCACGCGATCGCGTGGCGGTTGGCGCGTGACGAAGAGAAGCACACGCTCTTTTGCGCACCGGGGAACGCGGGCATCGCCGCCGTGGCGACGTGTCTGCCGTTTGGCGCGGGCGAGACGGCGAAGATTCTCGCGTGGGCAAAAGAGGAAAAGCCGGATCTCGTCGTCGTCGGCCCGGAGGCGCCCCTCGTGGCGGGACTCGCGGACGCGCTCGCCGCCGCCGGCGTCGCCTGTTTCGGGCCCTCGCGGGCGGGGGCGCGGTTGGAGGGCTCAAAGAGTTTCGCCAAGGAGGTCATGAAGGCCGCCGGCGTGCCGACGGGTCGCGCCGAGGTCTTCACCGACGCGGCGCGGGCGAAGGCGGCTTTGGACTCGTTCGGCCTGCCCGTCGTCATCAAGGCGGACGGCCTCGCGGCGGGCAAGGGCGTCGTCGTGGCGGAGACCCGCGCCCAAGCCGAGGAGGCCATCGACGCGATGCTCGTGGAGAACACGTTCGGCGCGGCGGGCGCGGAGGTTCTTTTGGAAGAGTTTCTCCACGGCGAGGAGTGCTCGATTCTCGCGGTCGTGGACGGCGAGGAGGCCGTCCTCCTCCCCAGTTCGCAGGATCACAAGCGCGTCTTCGACGGCGACAAGGGCCCGAACACGGGCGGCATGGGCGCGTATAGCCCCGCCCCCGTCCTCCCGGCCGAGCGTCTCCCGCTCGTCCGCGAAAAGATCATCCTGCCCATCGTCCGCGAATTGAAGAGGCGCGGCGTCACGTATCGCGGCATCCTCTACGCGGGGCTGATGGTCAACGACGCGAACGCCTGCCCCCACGGGCCGTTGGCGCAAAGCGGGTCGGAGATCAATGTCGTCGAGTTCAACGTCCGCTTCGGCGACCCCGAGACGGAGGCCGTTTTGCCGCGCCTCGGCGGATCGTTCGCGACACTCCTGTTCCACGCGGCGACGGGTGCGCTCAAGCCGGAAGATCTCGTCGTCCGCGACGAGGCGGCGGCGACCGTCATCCTCGCGTCGGCGGGCTACCCCGGCGCTTACGAGAAGGGGCGCGAGATTCGCGGTCTTGGCGCGGACGACGCGTCGTCCATCGTCTTTCACTGCGGCACCGCCTTGAAGGACGGGAAGGTTGTCACCGCCGGCGGGCGCGTCCTCTCCGTGACGGGTCTTGGCGCGACGCTGCGCGAGGCCGTCCAAAAGGCGTATGCGCGTGTCGGGGCGATTTCCTTCGACGGCGCGTTCTGCCGGCGCGACATCGGCTGTCACGCCTTCGCGAGGGACGCATGAAAATCCGGTCGCTGGCGAGCGGTTCCAAGGGGAACGCGCTCGTTGTCGAGTCGGGCGCGGAGCGGCTTCTCATCGATTGCGGTCTTTCCTTCAAAACGCTCGTCTCGCGGCTTGACGCGCCGCCAATGGAGCGTCCGTTCGCCGGCGTCCTGTTGACGCACGCGCACGGGGATCACGTTTCGGGACTTCCCGTCCTCCTCAAGCGATGCCCCGACCTCGTTCTTTACGCGAACGCGCTCACCGCCGAGGTCGTCTCGCGCGAGTTGCACATCGACGAACGCTCCTTCGCGACGTTCGAGAACAACCAGCGTTTCCATGTCGGCTCGTTTGAGGTCGAGGCGTTCCCCGTGCCGCACGACATCTCCGATCCCGTCGGGTTTCTCATCCGCTCGGAGGGCGAGGCCTATTTCCACGCGACGGACGTTGGCTCGCCCATCGCGTCGATGGGGCGGTATTTCGCCGAGGCGACTTGCGCGACGCTCGAATCCAACCACGACAGCGTCGCGTTGAGCCGCAGCGCGAGGCCGCGCGAGGTCATCATGCGCATCGCCGGCGACCGTGGGCACCTCTCGAACGACGAGGCGGCGCGTTTCGTCGAGACGCACGCGTCGGATCGCCTGCGGCGGTTGGGCTTGGCGCACTTGTCGCAAGACTGCAACACGCCAGATTGGGCGGCCGAGACGATGCGCGAGGCGCTCCGCCACGCCCGGTGCCGCGCCGTCGAGCTGACGGTCTACTCGCAGGATCATGCGGTCGATCTTTAAAGGCGCGTTGGCGTCGCTCCTGCTTCTCGGCGGCTGCTCGCGCGCGCGGGTGGAGCGGTTCGAGTGGACGAGCATGGGGACGGTGGCGGCCATCCAGGTGCGCGGCGCGTGGGCGCGGGACGACATCGCCGCGACACGCGACGGCGTGAGGGAAACATGGCGGCGGATCGAACGGGTCTTGAGCGCCCACGACGAGAACTCGGAGTTGTCCCGCCTCGCGGCGACGGGGGACGCGGAGGTCTTGCGCCTCTGCTCGGACGATGTCCGCGTTTGCTACGAGGCGGCCTTCCGCCTCAAACGGCTGTCGGGCGGGGCGTTCAACCCACGGTGGCGCGGCGAGGGGACGCTCGACTTGGGCGCGATTGCCAAGGGGTTCGCCGTGGACGAGGCCGCGAAGACGTGCGATGCGCCGGGGGATCTCCTCCTTGACTTGGGCGGAAACCTCAAAAGCGTGCGCGGCGTCTGGCGTGTCGGCGTGTGGGGGACGGACGAGACGATTCTCCTCTCGGACGGCATGGCGTGCGCGACGAGCGCGACCACGTTTCGGGGTGCGCACATCCGGGACGGGCGCACGGGGGGTGCGCTCTCAAACCGCGTCACGTCCGTGACCGTCATCCACCCGACGAGCGCGATGATCGCCGACGGCCTCTCGACGACGCTGTTCGTCCTCGGCCGCGAGAAGGGCGACGAGTTTCTGAAAACGCATTTCCCCGAAGCCCGCGCCCTCTGGGTGAGGGACACCGCATATTACACTTTGCGCCCTTGACGGCTTCGACGAAAATGATGTATAATACGCATCAATTCTGATGATAGAAAGGATGCGCCATGTCAGTCA
>CAVKTW010000169.1:0-4880 GCA_963659085.1 Candidatus Methanomethylophilaceae archaeon
GTCCGCGTGTTCCTCGCGTGCGCGTGTTTGTGGACGCTCGGTGCCGCGTTTTGGATTTTCGCCCTGGTGACGCGCGGCCCCCGCGATGTCCTCGTCGGCAGCTACGGTGCTCAAGCGCTTGGGATTCTCCCCGCCAACTGGACGGTGACGGGCTTCAACCTCGCCTTGTCGGCGGTGAGTTTCGTCGTCGTCGCGCTGGCCCTTTACCTCTCGCGCAAGGGCGGACATCGACCCTTCTTCCCGCCGGAGACGCGCCTCGCCGACCGCTGCCTCGTCGCCCTCCTCACCCTGCACGGCCTTTTCTTCGCGCGTTACTTCATCATCAGCCAGTTCACGTTCGTTCTGCCCACGCTCTTTTTCGCGTATCTCCTCGCCTCGCGCCTGCCGCTCGCGTCCAACCGCGCCGGGGCGCTTGTCGCGATGCAACTGATCTTGCCGCTCTTGGCGGGCGAGTTCCTATCCTCCCTCCCCGTGCCGTCCTGGCGCCCCCGCCACGCCTACCGAAACGAGGCGCGGTATTTCGCCTGGCCGTGGAAGTGCCACGACGATTCGGCCGACCGCTGCGCGCGGGATCTTGGCAAACCTTGGAACGGGTATCCGCAATTCGACTAACATGGGACATCAACACGAACAGCATCATCGAGGCCCCCGCGAGCTGGTGACGGGCGGCGAATGGCTCTACGGCCGCAACCCCGTCGAGGAGGCCTTGGCCGCCGACCGCCGCACGGCCTGCGAGATCGTCCTCCCCCCGGAGTCGCCGCACGAGGACGACCAGATCGCGCGTCTCCGCGACGAAGCGCGTCGCCGCCGCCTCGTCATCCGCACGATGACGCGCGAGCAGCTCGACCGCCTGACGCGCTTCGGCCACCACCAAGGCGTCGCCCTGAAGGCGAGCGCGTTTCCGTATGCGGACTTCGAGGAGATCCTCCGTTCCGTCGAGGCGGACGAGAACGCCTTGGTCGTCGTCCTCGACCACTTGGAGGATCCGCAGAACGTGGGCGCGATCCTGCGGACGGCCTGCGCCGTGGGCGCGACGGGCGTCATCCTGCCCGAGGATCGCGCGTGCGGCGTGACGCCCGCCGTCGTCCGCGCCTCGGCCGGCGGCGCGGAGCACCTGCGCGTCGCCCGCGTCGTCAACCTCGTCCGCGCGTGCGAGGCGTTGAAGAAGGCGGGCGTTTGGCTGACGGGGCTTGATTTCGGCGAGGACGCGAAACGCTACGACGCGCTCGACTTCACGGGGCGCGTCGCCTTGGCCGTCGGCGCGGAGGGCGCGGGGCTCTCGCGCCTCCTCCGCGCGACGTGCGACTTCATTGCCGTCCTGCCGATGCCGGGCGGCTTCGAGTCGCTGAACGCCTCCGTGGCGGCGGGCGTCGCGCTGTTCGAGGTTCTGCGCCAGAGGGGGGCGAAGCATGGATGACATCGCGAAAGTGCCGCCGCACAGCGTCGAGGCCGAACGCGCCGTCTTGGGGACGATCCTCCTCTCGACGGCGAGCGCGAGCGACGAGCGCGTCATGGACATTTGCCTCACGAACGGCGTGGGCGCGGAGTCCTTCTTCGACGTCCGCCACAGGGCCATCTACACGGCCATGCTCGCCATGCACCGCGTGGGCAAGCCCATCGACTATCTGACGCTCACGGAGGAGCTCCGCGCCGCCGGCCAGTTGGAGGCCATCGGGGGCATCGCCTACCTGCAGTCCATCGTCGACCAGGTGCCGACGGCCGCCCACGCCGAGCATTACATCTCCATCGTCCTGCGCAAGCAGCTGCGCCGCGTCCTGATCGAGCGGGCGACGAAGGCGATTGAGAAATCGTTTGACGAACGCGCCTATCCGGACCCCCGCGTCGTCCTCGGCGAGACGGAACGCGCGTTCCTTGAGATCGGCGCCCAGAACGCGCAGACGACGGACTGGGCGACGGCCATCGAGGAGAGCCGCCGGCGCATCGACCGCCTCTTCGAGTCGGGCGGCAAGCTCCTCGAAGGGCTTTCGACGGGGCTGAAGCATTTGGACGAGAAGATCCAGGGGTTGAAGCCCTCGGAGATGATCGTCATCGCGGCGCGTCCGTCCGTCGGCAAGACGTCGCTCGCGATGAACATCGCCGAGAGCGCGGCGTTGGGGCAGATGCTCACCTTGAAGAACGGCGTCTACCCGCCCGTGCCGTCGGACGGCGGCGTGCCCCACCCCGTGGGCATCTTCTCGCTCGAAATGCCGACGGAGGCCCTGACCAAGCGCATGATCGCCGGCCGCGCCCACGTGAACATGTGGCGCATCGCGCGCGACCTCATCCCGCGTGACGAGCGCGGCCGCCTGACGCAGAACCTCTGCGCGTCGGCCGACGCGCTCAAATCCGCGCCCATCTACGTGGACGACACGGCCGGGCTCGACATCATGGATTTGCGGGCCCGCGCGCGGCGCATGCGCAAGCAGTTCGGCATCGAGCTGATCGTCATCGACTACCTGCAGCTCTGCTCGTGCCGCGAGGCGGCGCGGCAGAGCCGCCAGATCGAGGTCTCCATGATCTCCCAGCAGATCAAGGCGATGGCGAAGGAGCTGAAGATTCCCGTCATCGTCCTCTCGCAGCTCTCCCGCGCCAACGAGCAGCGCAACGACAAGGAGGAGCGGCCGCGCCTCTCCGACCTGCGCGACTCGGGCGCCATCGAGCAGGACGCCGACGTCGTCTTCCTCCTGCGCCGGCCCTCGCGCATCTCGCAGTCGAAGGACGTGGCGGATCGGTATCTGGCGATCATCGACGTCGCGAAGAACCGCAACGGCGAGACGGGCGAGGTCGCCGTCAACTTCGTCAGCGAATACACGCGCTTCGAGGATCGCCCCCTGCCGCTCAAGGAGCCGGGCGAGAACTTCACCTCGTCGGAAGCCCCCGGCTACTCGTATCAACAAGCGTCGTTCGCCGACGAGACGTGAAGCGCGCGTTCGACCTCGCATTCACGCTCATCTTCCTCCCCGCGTGGGGAGGGCTTTTCCTCGTCGTCGCGTTTCTCGTGCGCGTCTTTTTGGGGCATCCCGTTTTTTTCTCGCAGATGCGCACGGGGCTTGACGGACGGCCGTTCCGCCTCGTCAAGTTCCGCACGATGCGCGAGGGAACGGGGAGCGACGAGACGCGCTTGACCGCCTTCGGCCGCTTTCTCCGCGCGTCTTCCCTCGACGAGCTCCCGGAACTCTTCCTCGTTTTGCGCGGCACGATGTCGCTCGTGGGCCCGCGCCCGTTGCCCGTCGCCTATTGGCCGCGTTACACGGAGGCGCAACGCCACCGCCACGACGTCAAGCCGGGAATCACGGGACTTGCGCAAGTGCGCGGGCGAAACGCCCTCGATTGGGAGGCGAAGTTCGCCTACGACCTCGATTACGTCGCGCACCAGTCGTTGGGGCTCGATTTGAAAATCTTGTTTTTGACGATCCTTCGCCTCGTCGTCCCGTCGCACATCTCGCACGCGGGGTCTGCGACAATGCCGGAGTTCTTGGGCTCTGCGCCCCGGGAGGGCCATGCGTCGGCATGAGACGATTGTCGCGCAGGCGACCGCCCCGGGGTTGGCGGGCGTCGCGATCATCCGCCTGTCGGGGGATGAGGCGTTTCAGATTGGCGCCGCCGTCGCGGAGCGGGAATTGTCCCCCGGCGTCCACCTCGTGCGGACACCCTACGACACGTGCCTCGTCCTGGGGTTCAAGGCGCCCAAAAGCTACACGGGCGAGGATGTCGTCGAGTTTCAGTGCCACGGCGGCGAGGTGACGCCGCGCCGGATTTTGGAGGCGTCCGTCCACGCGGGGGCGCGGCTCGCGCGGCGCGGCGAGTTCACGGAGCGGGCTGTTCTCGCCGGGAAACTCGACGCGCGTCAGGCGGAGAGCGTCCTCGACCTCATCCACGCGAAGACCGTTCGCGCCGCCGAGGCCGCGCGCGAGGGGCTGGAGGGGACGGTGCGCGAGGACGAGAAACGCCTCTACGAAAAGGCGTTGAGCCTCTCGACCGATTTGGAGCATCTTCTGGATTTTTCCGAAGACGAACTGCCGCCCGCTTTTGTGGACGCGCTGCGCGACCGCGTGCGGGCGTTCCAGCGCGACATCGAGGAGAAGTGCCGTGTGGCGCACGAGGGGAAACTCTTGCGCCACGGGGCTCTCGTCGTCTTGGCGGGCCCGCCGAACGCGGGCAAGTCGTCTCTCCTCAACGCGCTCGTGGGCGAGAACCGGGCGATTGTCAGCGCGACGCCCGGCACGACGCGGGACACGGTTGAGGAATGGATCGACGTGGAGGGCTTCCCGATCCGGCTTGTGGACACGGCGGGACTTCGGACGACGGCGGACGAGATCGAGCGCGAGGGTGTCCGACGGGCGGAAGACCTCATCCGCGCGGCCGATGTCGTGTTGGACTTGGGGGCAAACCTGCCCGCTTCGCCACGGGTTCTCAAACTCCACGCCAAATGCGATTTGGGGCTGGGCGAGGGGCTGTGCGTCTCGTCCAAGACGGGCGAGGGGCTGGAGGCGTTGAAGCAACGCCTCGTGGAGACGCTCCGCCATGTCCGCCTCGCCCCCGACGAAGACTCGCCGCGCGCGCGGGCGCAGGAGGTTCTCGCCCACGCGCAACATGCGCTTCACGCGCTCGCCGACGCGCCGTTCGATCTCGTCGTGGCGGCGAACGTCGTGCGGCAGATCGCCGAGGATTTGGGTTCCCTCGTCGGTGCGACGTATTCGTCCGATCTGCTCACGCGCCTCTTCTCCCGCTTCTGCGTCGGGAAGTGAGCGGTGTTTTGGTCGTTTTGTCCTCCCTTATGTCCGTCTGCCGATTGCACGGCGGGAGGAGAATATGGTATAATTCGGGCAGTTTTGAAAAGGGAGAAAGACTAACGGTAGATTGAAAGGATAGACCGGTCG
>CAVKTW010000170.1:0-6597 GCA_963659085.1 Candidatus Methanomethylophilaceae archaeon
ACCCGGAGAAGCCGGAATACGCGAACTTCACGATCCGCGTCTCCGGCTACGCGGTCAAGTTCATCGACCTCACCCGCGAGCAGCAGCTCGACGTCATCAAGCGCACGTGCCACAAGAGCCTGTGAGAAGGGGAGGGGGAACGCCATGGTTCGTCTGAAGGGTGTCGAGTGGGCGCGGTTCGCCGCGCTGTCCTTGGAGGAGAAGCGACCCTACCTGGAGCGCGGGGAGGGCGACGGAATGCCCTACCACACGCTCTTCGCCCAGCAGTTCGACCGCGCGATCCTGGAGCGGCTCTGCGCCCTCGCGAACCGCATCCGCTTCATCAACAAGTCGAAGGAGGGCGCGCTCTACCTGAAGGGCGTCCTCGCGCACAAGCGGGCGATGCTCTACTTCTCGCAGCCGAGCTCGCGCACGTTCCTCTCGCACCTCGCCGCGTGCCAGCTCCTTGGCATCACGACGGGCTCCGTCCGCGACGCGGCGACCTCCTCCGAGTTCAAGGGCGAGTCGAAGGAGGACTCCATCCGCACGTTCTCCTCCTACTTCGACATGATCATCATGCGCAGTCCCGAGCAGGGGCTCGCGGAGAAGATGGCGTGGGAACTCTCCAACGCCCACCGACCCATTCCGATCCTGAACGCGGGCTCCGGCAAGGATCAGCACCCGACGCAGGCTCTGCTCGACGTCTACACGCTCGCGCGCTCCTTCGAGAACGTGGGCGGCATCGACGCGAAGACCGTCACGTTCTGCGGCGACTTGAAGCGCGGGCGCACGGTGCGCTCGCTCTCGTATTTGTTGACGAACTTCACGGACGTCCGCCAGATCTTCGTCGCGCCCAAGGAACTGCAGGTGCCCGACGACGTGATCGCCATCCTGCGCGCGAAGGGCGTCCGCTACGAGATCTGCGACAACCTCCGCGAGGCCGTGCGCGAGTCGGACGCCGTCTACATGACGCGCATCCAGGACGAGTGGGACCGCGACCAGGGCGAGTCCTCGCGCATCGACACGTCGCGCTTCAAGTTCGGCGCGGAGGAGTTGAAGCTCCTGAAGCCGACGGGCGCGATCCTCCACCCCCTGCCGCGCCGCGACGAGATCTCGACCGTCTGCGACCACGACCCGCGCGCGATGTATTGGCGGCAGATGCGCAACGGCATGTGGATCCGCGCCGCGCTCATCGCCTCGACGTTCGGCTTCGAGAAGCCGCTGATGACGTGCGGCTACTGACGGGAGGTTGGCGGTGAACGTCTCCATGATCTTCAAGGTCGCCCTGTTGGCCATCCTGCGCAACAAGACGCGCAGCTTCCTCACGTGCATCGGCATCATCGTCGGCATCGCGGCGGTCATCGCCGTCCTCGCCATCGGCAAGGGCGCGTCGACCATGATGGTTCAGGAGATCTCCTCCATGGGCAACAACCTCGTCATGGTCTTCCCCGACCGCAACCGGAAGGGCGCGGTGCGCTCCGGCATGGGCTCCGGGCAGACGATGACGGCCGAGGACGCCGAGGCGTGCCAGCGCGAGTTGAGCCACCTGATCGCGGCCGTCTCCCCCGCCGTGAACGTCTCGTGCCAGCTCATCCGCGAGAACAAGAACTGGAACTGCCGCGTCTCGGGCGTGTCGTCCGCCATGCCGGAGATCCGGAACTGGAGCGTGGGCGAGGGGCGGTTCTTCGACGAGGACGAGCAGCGGGCCAACGCGCGCGTCTGCGTGATCGGCGCGACGGTCAAGGCGAACCTCTTCGAGGAGGGCGCGTCCGTCTTGGGCGAGACGATCCGCATCGGGGCGATGCCGTTCAAGGTCATCGGCGTGTTGGCGAGCAAGGGGGCGAACGGCTTCGGGCAGGATCAGGACGACACGGTCATGGCCCCCTACACGACCGTCTCGCGCGTGTTGCAGCGCTCGCAGTTCAAGTCCATCAACATGATGAACATCTCCCTGCGCTCGATGGACGACCTGGAGGAGGCCAAGCGCGAGATCACCTCGCTCCTGCGCCAGCGGCACAACCTCGCCGACTACGAGGACAACGACTTCGAGACGCGCGACACGACGGAGATCATGAACACCATCGGCTCGGTGACGGGGTTGATGACGGTGCTGCTCACGGCCGTCGCGGCCATCTCCCTCTTGGTGGGCGGCATCGGCATCATGAACATCATGCTTGTCTCCGTGACCGAGCGCATCAAGGAGATCGGCCTGCGCATGGCGATTGGCGCGACGCCCGCGTGCGTCCTCTTCCAGTTCATCTTGGAGGCGGTCGTCCTCTCGACGGTGGGCGGGGCCATCGGCGTCGTCGGGGGCGTCCTCGCGGCGAAGGCGATTGGCGAGATCAACAACTGGCCCATCGTCATCGAGGCGTCGTCGGCCCTCGTCGCCTTCCTCTTCTCGGCGTTCGTCGGGATGTTCTTCGGCTTCTACCCGGCGTATCGCGCCTCGAAACTCAACCCCATCGACTGCCTCCGCTACGAGTGACCATGGAAACGCAAACACATCAATTCAAGGCCGAGATCGCCGAAATGCTCGATCTCGTCGTCCATTCCCTCTACTCCAAGAAGGAGATCTTCCTGCGGGAACTGATCTCGAACGCCTCCGACGCGATGGATCGCGCGAAGTTCCTCGCGCTCACGGACAAGACGCTCGTCGAGGACAACCCCGCCTGGAAGATCGAGATCGTCGCCGACAAGCAGGCGAAGACGCTGACGATCTCCGACGACGGCACGGGCATGGACGCGGACGATTTGGAGCAGAACCTCGGCACAATCGCCTCGTCGGGGACCAAGAAGTTCCGCGAGATGCTCAAGGAGAAGGGCGGCGACTCCCTGCCCGAGCTCATCGGCCAGTTCGGCGTCGGCTTCTACGCCGCGTTCATGGTCGCCGACAAGGTGACGGTCGAGACGCGCAAGCGCGGCGGCGACAAGGCGTATGCGTGGGTGTCCGACCTCTCGGGCTCCTACACGATCTCGGAAAGCGCGCGCGCCGCGTTCGGCACGTCCCTGACGCTCCACCTGCGCGACGACCAGCTGGAGTATCTCGATTACTGGCGCGTCTCGGAACTCGTGCGGACATATTCCGACTTCATCGCCTACCCGATCTATTTCAAGGAGGCGAACGTCGTCGAGCCGGAGGCGAAGACGGACGAGGACAAGAAGCGCAACGAGGAGGATCGCAAACGCCGCGAGGAGCGCGAGGCGAAGCCGCTCAACACGCAGGTCGCGCTCTGGAAGCGTCCGAAGAAGGACGTCAAGAAGGAGGAATACGACGAGTTCTACAAGCACCTGACGCACGATTGGGAAGAGCCGTTCGAGACGATTCCCTTCTCCGGCGAGGGCGCGGTCGAGTTCAAGGCGCTCCTCTTCCTGCCGAAGAAGGCCGGGATGGATCTCTTCATGCCGAACGAGAAGCGCGGGCTCTCGCTCTACGTGCGCAACGTCTTCATCGGCGACGACATCGAGATGCTGCTGCCCACCTACTTGCGCTTCGTCAAGGGCGTCGTCGACTCCGCCGACTTGCCGCTCAACGTCTCCCGCGAGATGTTGCAGGACGACGCCGTCGTCAAGAAGATCAAGGACGCCGTCACCTCCAAGGTTCTTGCCACGCTGGAGGAGTTGAAGAAGAAGGACGCCGCGCGGTATGAGACGTTTTGGACGAACTTCGGCGCGGTTTTGAAAGAGGGCGTCCACGTCGACTGGCAGCACGCGGATCGCATCAAGAAACTCCTCAAATACCCGACGGCGCGTTCCGAGGCCGGCAAGCGGATCTTCCTCGAAGATTACGTCAAGGATATGCCCGCGTCGCAGAAGGACATCTACTACCTCTCCGCCGAGCGCGAGGAGGACGCCCGCCGCTCGCCCGTTTTGGAGGCGGCGCGCAAGCACGGGTGCGACGTCCTTCTCTTCTGCGACCCCGTGGACGACTACCTCTCGATGTCGCTCCGCGACTTTGAGGGCAAGAAGTTCGTCGACATCGCCAAGGGCGACGTGGCCTTCGGAAGCGAGGAGGAGCAGAAGGCCGAGAAGGCGGAGAACGAGAAGGCCGCCACCGACCTGAAGCCGTTCCTCGACACGGTCAAGAAGACGCTTGAGGCGAAAGTCTCGGATGTCCGCGTCTCGACGCGGCTCACCGACTCGCCCTGTTGCCTCGTCGCACAGGCCTCGGCCCTCTCGCCGTCGATGGCGCGGATGATGCGGGCGATGAAGCAGGAGGTTCCCGAGGAGAAGCGCATTTTGGAGTTGAATCCGACCCATCCGCTGATCGCGAAGGTGAAGGGGCTGGAGGGCGACGCGCTCAAGGAGGCTCTTTCCCTCCTCTACGATTCCGCGCTCATCGCCGAGGGCTCGCCCGTTGACGACGGCGCCGCGTTCGCGAAGCGCCTGACGGATCTGATGCTCCGATAGACGCATGGTGTCGCTCGCGCACGAACGCGCCTTGGGCGACCCCGTCGCGGGCGTGGACGAGGCGGGGCGCGGCCCTCTCGCGGGGAGCGTCTACGCCGCCGCCGTGAGCGTGCCGCTCGACCGCGCGGCGGCGCTCCTCGCGGGGGCGTGGCACAAAGTCAACGACTCCAAAAAACTCTCCCCCGCCCGCCGCGAGGAGCTGGCGAACGCGATCAAGTCGACGCCCGGCTGCGTTTGGGGTGTCGCGTCCGCGAGCGCGGCGGAGATTGACGAGTTGAACATCTTGAAGGCGACGCATTTGGCGATGCGCCGCGCCGTGGAGTCGTTGAAGGGGAAGATGGGGTCTGCCGCCTCGTCACTTTCCATCCTCGTGGACGGCCTTCCCGTGCCGTCCCTTGAACGCTCGACGAATGTGGTCAAGGGTGACGCGAAGTCGCTCTTGATCGCCGCCGCGTCGATTCTCGCGAAGACCTCCCGTGACGCGGAATGCGCACGGTTGGAGAACGACTATCCGGGGTATGGCTTTCTGAAGCACAAGGGCTATCCCACCAAGGAACATTTGGAGGCGTTGGCGGAAAAAGGGCCGTGCGCGGCGCACCGCCGGAGTTTCGGGCCCGTGAGAAAGGCCTTGCTGCCCGCCTTTCTTCTGTGGGTCGCGTCCCTCCTGTCCCCTGCCGTCTTTGCGGCTTCGGAGGAAGAGAGTCCGTTCCGCGTGGAGGTCGGGGCGGATATTCGGATTCGCCAGGAGATGATGAAGAACATCCCCGGCTACCCCCACGCGGGCTCGGACGCGATGACACGCGCGGCGCGGACGAAATACAAAAACCACATCCGCTTCCGCCCCCGCGCCTTCCTCTCGCTCGCCGCCGGGGACTGGACGCTGATGACGCGCGTCGCCGACGAGTTCCGGCTCTATCCGACGCTCCACACGCCGTATCGGGAAAGCGCCTACCACTTCCCGGACGAGCTCTATCTCGACAACCTCTATCTCGACGGGCGGGGTCTCGACTGGGAGGCTCTCGCCCCGCTGGGCGTGACGGCCGTCGACCTGCGCGTGGGGCGGCAGGATCTCTTCGAGAAGGGCCATTCCATCTTTGGGCTCGACCGCCTCGTGACGGACGGCACACCCGCCGACGGCTCGCGGAGCGCGTTCTCGGACATGGCGCGGTTTCGCTTCCACTTCGGCGAGGCGCGCGCGCTCGACGCCTTCGCGCTCTTCGACCACGGGCGCAACGACGCGAGTTTCGGGACGCATTTGAGCCGAGGACGTTCGCTCAACATGATCACGCCGTCCGACACGGCCGACGTGGACGAGTGGGGCGGGGGGCTCGTCTATTCGCAAGACGAGGCCGACGCGCCGTTCAAGGTCTACGCGCTTTTCAAGGGGACGCGGGGGCGGACGGTCGCCTCGCGCCGCCACGTGACGACGGCGGGCTTTCTCGTGTCGCCGCGCTTGACCTCCGCCGTGCGGCTTGATCTCGAACTCGCCAAACAGGCCGTGAACGACCGTTTGGGCGGCGAGATGGCGTTCGTCGCGCTCCATTACGAGCGGTCGTTCGCGACGCTCTCGTGGGCGACGACGTATTACGCGGGAGACGGCGACCATCCGCCGGGGACGGACGGCGACACGTCGTGGGATCCGATGTGGGCGCGTTGCCCGCAGGAGAGCGGGATGTTCGTCAACGGCGGCCTTTACGCGAACGGCTGGTGGTCGAACATGATCTTCTCGAAACTCGCGCTCTCGCTTGCGCTGCCCCACCGCCAGCGCGTGACGCTCTCCTCGGGGCCCATGTTCGCGGCGGAGCAGGATCGCTTGGGGCGGTCGGACGGACGCGGCTCGACCTTCAAGGGGGTTCTCTCGGTGGCGCGCTACGATTTCACGCTCCGCGCCGCGCCCAAGGACGCGACGGGATTCGACCGCGTGGAGATTCTGGGGCATCTCATCGGCGAGCTCTTCAACCCCGGCGACTACTACGAAACCTCCCGCCCCGCGTTCTTCCTCCTCTGGCAGCTGGAGTTCAGGTTTTAGGCTTTTGGCCTCTTCTTCTTCCGATCCTGTCGCCAACCCCTCGCGTCTCTCCCATCCCTTCTTCACGAATCTTTTTTGACAGGATTCACAGGATTGGCAGGATTTCTTTTTAACACGTGGTAATTTCAAAACCCTCGACGTCGGCATCTCGCGGCGGCATCGGAGATGCCGCCCTACCACTG
>CAVKTW010000171.1:0-2527 GCA_963659085.1 Candidatus Methanomethylophilaceae archaeon
CCCGCGACCTTGCCATGCGCGCGCGCCCAGTCGCTCATGCGCCGGACGGCGTCGAGGCGGCGGTGTTCGTGCAAGCCGATGTAGAAGGAATCGAAAAGCTCCGTCATGTAGCCGAGCGCGTTCTCCGTCGTGATGTCCGTGTTGACGCTCAAGCGGATCTTGACGGACGGAAACCGCTGGCGGACGACGGTGGCGATGAACGGCGAGGTCGTCGTCAGATGCTCCGGGAAGAGGCCGAGGGCGTCCATCTCGGCGAGTTTCGCGCCCACGTGGTCGGCGAGTTCCGCCGACATGGCGATGTCGCCGTAGCAGTTGGCGTTGAAGATGGCGTCGAGTTCCAACCCCTTCTTCCGCGCCCACGCGAGGTCGGCGGCGATCCGCGCGCGGCGTTCGGGCGTCCACGGCTCGTCGGGGCGGCTCGCCGTCACGCCGGGCCAGGCGAAGAAAACCTCGCGGATGCGCGGGAGAAACCTCTCGCACACCGCCGTGAACGGCCGGTTGTCAAACCAGCCGACGGCCAACGTTCGCCTGTCGTTCTGCATACGGAATATAATACGCAATCACGCGGCGGAAGTCAACTGCCGACGCACCTGTTGCGCGGCGCGTGTTGGGTATGGTATAATTCAACCTATGGATGAAATCGATTTCAACGCCGACGACTTCTCGGATCTCGTCGCCAAGGACAAGCGCTACCCGGCGCGGGCCTACGCCGTCTTGATGACGGCCATCAACTCGCTGAACGCGGAGAAGAACGCCTCCTACTCCGCGACGGACATCCTCGACGCCTTCCACGACCTCGTGCTCGACCAATACGGCCCCCTCGCCCACACGCTCCTGACGGAATGGGGCCTCACCTGCACGGAGGACATCGGCGAGATGGTCTTCAACCTCGTGGAGTCCAAGCGGATCGGGAGCGACGAGCACGACTCGGCGGAGGGCTTCGCCAACGGGTATGACTTCAAGGAGGAGTTCCTCATGCCCTACCAGGCCGACTGACGACATGACGCGGCTTGAGGAGTTCGGCTGGCGGGGCCCGCTGTCACCCGGCTTGGGGCGCGTCGTCCTCTCGCACGGCGACTACTACCACCTCGTCGCCAACGAGTCGCCCGACGTCCTCCTCGCCCGCAAGAAGAAAGCCGCCTTCCTGAAGATGAAGACGGCCGCGCCCGACTCGATGCGCGGCGCGAAAATCTCCGAGCGGCGCGACCGCGCCCCGCTCCTGCCCATGACGGGCGATTTCGTCCGCTTCGCGTATCAGCCGCGCGGCGAGTCCCTCGTCACGGAAGTCCTGCCGCGCTTCTCGCATTTCACGCGGCAAGACCCGACGGCGCGGCGGACGACGCAGACGCTCGCCGTCAACTTCGACACGCTCTTCATCATGATGTCGCTCAACGAGAACTTCTCGCTCGCCCGCGCCGAGCGGTATCTCGCGCTCGCCGAGGATCGCGGGGAAAGCGACCTCGCCTTCGTCGTCACGAAAGCCGACTTGCGGACGGAGGGCGACGGCGACAAACTCCGCGACCTTGAGACGGTGTTGGCGGGGCGGGGGGAACTTGTCGTCATCTCCTCGCGGACGCGCGAAGGCTTCGAGAGACTGGAGCCCTTCCTCGCGCCGCAACGGACAATCGCCCTCATCGGAAGTTCCGGCGTGGGCAAGTCGACGCTCCTCAACACGCTCTTGGGGGAGGACTACGCGCCGACGCAGGAGATCCAAGCGTGGTCCGGCAAGGGGCGGCACACGACGACGGCGCGCGAACTCGTCCGCCTCCCGTGCGGCGCGCTCCTTCTCGACACGCCGGGCGTCCGCGAGATCGGCCTGCGCGGCGAAGCGGCGCGCGTCGTCGGCAAGGGCGTCTCCTCGCACCGCTTCCGCCTCTGACCCATGGACGCGCCCGTCATCATTTGGGACTGGAACGGCACGCTCCTTGACGACACGAGGGCCTCGCTCAACGCCCTCAACACGCTGCTCACGGCGCGGCGCCTCACGCCCATCACGATGGACTTTTACCGCGACCATTTCGCCTTCCCCGTCAGGCCCTTCTACGAAACGTGCGGCATCGACCTCGCGCACGAGGACTGGGACGCGCTCGCGCGCGACTACCACGACCTCTACGCGAACGAGGCGAAGCGCCTCAACGCCCAAGCCCTCGACGCCCTTGACGCTGTTCGCGCCCACGGCGTCGAGCAGTGCGTCCTGTCGATCCTCCGCCAGGACTTGCTCGACGAGGCGTTGGCCTCTTTCCACATCCGCGATTATTTCTCGCGCGTGTGCGGCACGCAAAGTCTGGACGGGGCGAGCAAACTCGATCAGGCGACGAAGCTCAAAAGCCTCTTGGGCGACACGCGGCGCATCGTCATGATTGGCGACGCCCTCCACGACGCGGAGGTCGCCCGCGCCCTCCGCGTGCCGTGCGTCCTCTGCGCCCAAGGCGGCCACAGCGCCACGCGCCTCCGCGCCGCCGCGCCATGCGGTGAGACGCTCCTCGAAGCCGTCGCGCTTGCGCTGAAGATTTTGGCGTGATGAGAA